>JAHWKZ010000150.1 GCA_019347645.1 Gemmatimonadota bacterium
CGGCCATGCGCCCGCTCTGGCGTGCGCAGGTTGCCTATGTGCCGCAGGATGTCTTTCTCCTCAATGACACGATTGCCGGCAATCTTCGGCTCGCCTCACCCTATGCCAGCGAAGAAGAGCTTTGGGCTGCCCTTAAATCCGCGCAAGCCGAGCGCTTCGTTCAGCACCTGGAGGCCGGGCTCGACACCGTGATCGGCGAAAGAGGCATCAAGCTCTCGGGAGGCGAGCGCCAGCGCATCGCGCTCGCACGCGCGCTGCTTGGAAAGCCCTCCCTCCTCATCCTGGACGAGGCGACGAGCGCGATCCGCTTCGTGATCCCCCGGGAGCTCCGCGGGCGTCGGAACCGGCCGGTGCCCTAGCCGGCCACGGCGCCCTCTCCGCCCGCGCCGAGCACCTCCCTCCACCGCACGCCCTCGATTCGCACCTGGTCGAGCGTGCACTGGTCGGGGAGCTTGTCCGGACGCCAGCGCAGCAATCGCGTGCCGTGGCGGAAACGGCCGCCGGTGAAGTGGTCGTAGCGGACCTCGACGACGAGCTCGGGGCGTACGGGATGCCAGTCCGCCGAGCGCTCGTTGGACCACCGGCTGGGGCCACCGGGCACCCGCTCGTCGAACCCGCTCCCGCCCCGCAAGGACTCCAGCCTCTCCGTCAGCTCCGGCTTCTCGTCCTCCTTCAGGCCCGACGTGAATCCCACGTGATGGAGCGCGCCGTCGTCGTCGTAGAGACCGAGAAGCAGCGAGCCCACCCGGTCGGAGTCCTTGCCGTAGCGGAAGCCGCCGATCACGCAGTCGGCGGTGCGGTAGCGCTTCACCTTCACCATGGCCGTCCGCTGCCCGGACGCGTAGGCCGCGTCGGCGCGCTTGGCGACGGCGCCGTCCAGGCTCGCCCCGCCCTCCAGCAACCATCCGGCCGTGGACTCGCGCTCGGCGGTGGCCGGCGACGTCGCCAGGTCGTCGCGATGCCCGAACCGCCTCTCCGCGAACGTCTCCAGCCGCTCCCTCCGCTCCTCGAACGGTCGCTCCGTCCACGACTCGCCCGACTCGTCGACCAGCAGGTCGAAGGCGATCCAGACCGCGGGGAAGGACCGCGAGAGCGTCCGGACGCGGCTCTCGGCCGGATGGATCCGCATCAGGAGGTCGTCGAACGACAGCACCCCCTCCACCGGGACCAGCAGCTCGCCGTCCAGGACGAACCGCTCGGCGGACAGCGAACGAAACCGCTCGACCACCTCCGGAAAGTACCGACCCAGCGGCTTGCACGACTTCGACTGCAGCGCGATCTCCTGCCGGTCCCGGAAGACGAGGCAGCGGAAGCCATCCCACTTCGGCTCGTAGAGCCAGCCCTCCCCCTCCGGGAGCTCGTCGACGAGCCGCGCCTCCATCGGCGCGTACGGAGGCTCAATCGGGAGCCGCACCGGCCTCCTCGTGCAGGCTCTCGAGCCGGAACCGGCGTTCCTCCTCCAGCAAGCCGGACCACAGGTCGCCGCGCTCCTCGAGCCGGGCGGGCAGGGAATCGATCGTGAAGTCGAGGGGCTCGATCCCCTCCTCGAGCTCCTCCCACGTCACCGGCGCCGAGACCGGCGCTCCCGGCCGCGGCCGCACGCTGTACACCGAGGCCAGCGTCCGGCCCCAGGCGTTCTGGTTGTAGTCGACGAGGACGCGTCCCTTCGGCCGGTCGGCCTTGCGGTAGACCGCGGTGAGCAGATCGGGGTGGAGAGCCTCGAGCGAGAGCGACAGGCTCTTCGCCACCCGCCACACCGCCTTCTGCTCCGGGCCGCGCTGGATCGGCACGAACACGTGGATCCCCCGCGACCCGCTCGTCTTGGCCCACCCCTCCGCACCGAGTCCCGCGAGCGTCCGCCCCACGACGAGCGCCGCCTCGCGCACGTCGCCGAAGTCGGCGCCTTCCACCGGATCCAGATCGAAGGTCAGGAAGTCGGGCCGATCCACGGCGTCGCACCGCGCCGGCCAGGGGTGGAGGGAGATGCAGCCGATCTGGACGAGCCAGAGCAGCGCCGCGGCGTCGTCCACGACGGCGAAATCGATGACGCTCCCCGAGGCGTGCTCGATCGAGCAGGTGATCAGCCACTCCGGCGCGTGCGACGGCGTCCGCTTCATGAAGAAGGACTTCCCGTCGATCCCGTCCGGGTAGCGCTTCATCACGATCGGCCGGCCCACGACGTGGGGGAGCAGGGCCTCGGCCGCGGTAGCGTACCACCGCAGGAGGTCCCCCTTCGTCCATCCGCCGTCGGGCCAGAACGTCTTGTCGAGCGAAGTGAGGCGGAGGCTCCTGTCACCGACCTCCAGGGGGTGGTCGCCCACAGCCGGGATCGCAGCGGCCAAGTCCGCGCTCACACCTCGAACGTCCGGCACGCCGGCAGGTCGTACCGCGCGTGGACGAACCTGGAGACGTTGTAGACGGCCGCGCCGCCGGGGGTCCG
>JAHWKZ010000151.1 GCA_019347645.1 Gemmatimonadota bacterium
CGGTCGGATTGCCGGTCATCAGGACGACGATCGTCTCGGGATCGGCCTCGCGCGCCCGCTCGAGCACGTCGACGCCGGACAGCCCTTCCATGTGGATGTCGGTCAGGATCAGGTCGACCGGCCGCCTCTCCACGATCCTCAGCGCCTCGCGCGGGTCGGTCGTTGTCTGGCACGAGAGTCCCTTCGAGTCCAGGAACGTGTGAACCAGATTGAGGATCGGTCGCTCGTCGTCGATGACGAGGATCCTGGCCTCGGACGAGTCGTCTCCAGTCATGGCGATGTGCGTCAATTGCAGGAAACGTGCCGCCTGGAATCAGGGGGCGAGGTCGTTCTCCACCGCGTACCGCACGATGTCGGCGGTCGTCCGCAGACCGAGCTTTCGGAGGATCCGGGTCCGGTAGGTGCTCACCGTCTTGGGGCTGAGCGAGAGCCGGTGGGAGATCCCGCCGATCGTCATCCCCTCCCCCAGCATCTGCATGACCTGGAACTCGCGCTCGGAGAGCTGCTCGTGGAGCCGGCCTTCGCCCTCGGAAGCCTCGCCCTCCAGCCGCTCGGCCAGTCTCTCGCTCAGATACTTCCGCCCGGCGTGGACCCGGCGGATCGCCTCGAAGAGCTCGTCGCTCGATTGCTCCTTCGTCAGGTAACCGGCCGCCCCGGCCTTCATCGCCCGGACGCCGAACTGCCCCTCCTGGTACATGCTCACGACGAGGACTCGGACCGCCTCCTCGCGGAGTCGCCGCAGCGTCTCCAGGAAACCCGGACCCGGCATCGAGAGATCGAGCAGCAGGACATCGGGCTCGGCGTCGTGGAGCCGCTCGAAGATCTCGTCCATCGTGGCGGCCTCTCCGACCACCCGGATGCCCGGCCGGGACTCGAGGATCCGGCGGAGCCCTTCGCGCACGATGGGATGATCGTCGGCGATGAAGACGCGGATGTCCGCGCTGGTGCCCACCGACGGGGAGCCACCCCTCCCACGCTTCACCGCCACTCGCTTCTCCAAAGAGGTGCCTCCCGTCGCCGCCCTCAGCGCTCGCGAGCGTCCTCGTACAGGAGAAGAGACTACTTCTTGACGATGCCGACGGGCAGCAGGACGCAGTACCCGAGCACGAGCAGGACAGGCGCGAACGTGGTATCGCCCCGCGCCAGCAGCGCATATCCGACCACGATCACGAGCGTGCCGAGGCCGAGCCAGATCCCGTTCGTCCGAGAGAACGAGAGGGTGGGCCGCGAGGGTCGGGCGGAGGACTTGGTGGGGACGTCTTTCGCCATGCAGCCACGAAGATATCGTCTCGACGACCGCCCGCCAAACCCGCCCGTCGTTCAATGGCGGAACTGGCGGTTGCCCGTGAGGACCATCGGGATTCCCGAGCGGTCGGCGGCCTCGATCACTTCGGCGTCCCGCCGGCTGCCACCGGGCTGGATGATCGCCGCCACGCCGGCCTCGGCCGCCGCCTCGACGTTGTCCGCGAACGGAAAGAAGCCGTCCGAGGCGAGGACGCAGCCCCCGGTCTCGTGACCGAGCTCGCGGGCGTACCTCACCGCCAGATCGACCGCCCCGACCCGGTTCGTCTGACCCCCGCCCACGCCGATCGTGGCCCCCTCCTTCGCCAGCACGATCGCGTTCGAGGCGACCGACCGGCAGACCGTCCAGGCGAACAGCAGGTCGGCCCACTGCGCCTCGCTCGGCGCGGCCGCGGTCGGCACGTCCAGCGATTCACGGGGGTCTCCCTCGGGAAGCCACCGGAGGTTCGGTCCCTGCACCAGAAACCCGCCTCCCACGCGACGCAGCTCGTAGGCGTCGGCATCGAGCGACGGTACCGGCCCCTCCAGCAGGCGCAGGTTCTTCTTCGCGGCGAAGGCGGCGCGCGCCGCTTCATCTGCGCCGGGTGCGACGACGACTTCGGTGAAGATCTCGCAGATCGCCTGCGCCGTCGGCCCGTCGAGCGGGCGGTTGAGCGCGACGATCCCGCCGAAGGCCGAGACGTGGTCGCACTGTAGCGCGGCGGTCCAGGCATCGAGGAGGGTGGCCGCCTGTGCGACGCCGCAGGGGTTGGCGTGCTTGACGATGATGACTGCCGGGTCCTGTCCGGCGAACTCGGCGCAGAGCTCGAGCGCGGCGTCGGCGTCGTTGTAGTTGTTGTAACTGAGTTCCTTGCCCTGGACTTGTTCGGCCTGGGCGAGGCCCCTGATATGCGGGCCCGCGGGCGTGTAGATCGCCGCCCTCTGGTGCGGGTTCTCGCCGTAGCGCAGCGACGCGGCCTTGTCCCAGGTCGCGCCGACCCAGGCGGGGAAGCCGCTCCCTTCGGAGGTGTCGGTCAGCACGTTGCCCATCCAGGAGGCCACGTGCACGTCGTACGTCGCCGTGTGGACGAACGCCTCCGCGGCCAGCGCCTGCCGTGCGGCCAGCGTG
>JAHWKZ010000152.1 GCA_019347645.1 Gemmatimonadota bacterium
GGACGACGATGCGCGCGTCCGGGGCCGCGCGCTCGTCTTCCTGTGCCGGGCCTCGCCTGGAGAGCAGGCCCGGCGGACCGACGAGTGGCTCGAATCGAGGGAGCCCGCGCTGGTCGAGGCCGCCCTCGTCTGCCGGATCGAGCAGGGCGACGAGGAGGCCGCCGGAAGTGCCGCGCGGATCCTCGGGCGCCTCGTCCGCGGGTCGGGGGAGGAGGCGGCTCCCCTGCGGGCAGCCTGCGCCCGCGCGTTGGGACGCGTGGCCGGGCTCCATCCCCTCCAGCGGCACCTCGAGACCCTCCTGTCCGACGGCCACCCGGGCGTGGTGGCCGACGCGCTCCGGGCGGCCACGGCGACTCCCCGCATCGATCTGCTCCCGTCGATCCTGCCCCACCTCGAGGACGGCGAGACGCGGCCGTTGGCCCGCCGTGCCCTGGCCGCCTTCGGCGAGGGCGGCGTCGCCCACCTCTCGGCGTCGCTCCGGGATCCGGAACTGCCGATCGAGGTCCGACGCTGGATTCCGGGAGCGTTCCTGGAGATCGGAACCCCCGCGGCGTACCGGGCGCTGGTCGAAGGGTTGCCCACCCTCTCCACGGGGCGGCACCGTCTCTATGCCCTGAAGGCGTTGAACAAGCTGCGCCGGCGAAGACCGGACTGGGCGGTGCCCGTGGAGACGGTCCGCGACGAGCTCCAGCGAGAGCTGGCCATGGCATACGACCTGGAGCGGCAGATCGCCGTAGTGGAGTCCGCCCGCCGCTCGGGGGAGGCACCGGATCGGACGGCGACGCCGTACGAGCAGGCGCTGCGGTACGCCGCGACCTCGACGGTCGAGCGGGCCTTCCGCCTCCAAGGACTCCTGTACCCCCCACAGACGATGTACTTCGCGTACGCCGGACTGGCCGAAGGGGACACCACTTACTCGGCGCACGCCCTGGAGCTCCTCGAGATCTCCCTCGAACGCGGCGACGCCGCCCGGCTGATCCCGCTCATCGACCCGGACTTCTCCCCGGCGGGGCGAGCCGAGCAGGGATCTCGATGGTATGATCTCGAGGGCGGCGACCTGGCCGAGGACCTCGAGCGTCTGTTCGAGGGTGGCGAGCCCTGGCTCCAGGCTTATGGCGTCGCGCTCGCCGCGGACACCTATCGGGAGCGACTGGGGCCGGAGCTCGAGCGGCTGTCGGCGGGCGGTCCGCCCTTGGTGCGACCGCTGGCCCGTCGCGCCACGCGCAGCGAGGAGGAAGGCGACATGGCGCTGACATCGGTCGAGAAGGCGGCCGCGCTCAGGAACGCGGAGCTGCTCGGCGAGCTGGGGGCGGACGACCTGCTCCAGCTCGCGGCCGTGGCCGAGGAGCGGGAGTTCGACAAGGGCGAGACCCTGTTCTACGAGGGCGAGGAGGGGGACTACCTCTACGTGCTGCTGGACGGCCGGATCCGCGTCGAGCGGGAGGATCGGGAGGTCTTCGTGGCGGTCCCGGGCGACACCATCGGCACCTTCTCCATCCTCGACCGCCGCCCCCGATCGGCCGGCGCCGTGGCCCTCGCCTCGACTCGCACCCTGGCGATCCATCGCGCGGACATGGGCCAGATCCTCGCCGACAACTACCCGTTGGTGGAGCGGATCTTCGACTACCTGACCGGCATCATCCGCGAGATGAACGAACGGGTGTACTCCCGAGGCGGCCGCGACGACGACGTAGGGTAGCGGTGCGCCCACCCGCCGCTCCAGACGCGGATCCGGCTTCCCCGGTCGGAGCGGTACGGCGGGCGCTCGAGCCGCCCGTCATCTATCGGACGGCTGTCCCTGATTCACTCCCGCTATCGTGCCGAACGTAGTGGACCGACGCGCGTTCCTCCGATGTGCCGGATTCCTATCGGCCGGGATGGCGGGAGCCTGCGGGCTTCCCGGGAGCGGGATGGGCGACCGGGCGGCCCGCGACGAAGGCATGGACGCCCCGCCGCTCGACCCGCGGGACTGGGAGTCGGTCCGCGCCCAGTTCGCCATCGCGGATCGGCCGATCGACCTCTCCGCCCTGTACATCGCCTCCCATCCCCAGCCCGTCCGCCGGGCGATCGCCGAGCACCGCGCCGGCCTCGACCAGGATCCCACCCTGTACCTCATGCGCCACAACGTGGGGCTGACCCACGCCTCCATTCGCGCCGCCGCCCGTCACCTGAGCGCGGACGATGACGACGTCGCGCTCACCGACTCGACCACCATGGCGCTCGGGCTGCTCTACAACGGCCTGCGCCTGCGCCCCGGGGACGAGATCCTCACGACGGAGCACGACTACTACGTGACCCACGAGTCTCTCCGTCAGGCGGCCGAGGGAAGCGGGGCCAGCGTGCGGAAGATCCCCCTG
>JAHWKZ010000153.1 GCA_019347645.1 Gemmatimonadota bacterium
AGCGGCCGGCGCGAGATCTATCGGATCGAGAGCTGACGTTCCGCCTCCTTTCGGGGTGCCGGACGAGCAGAGCGGGCGATGCCCGGGGAAGGAGGGGACCGGATGAGCCATCAGCAGACTGGAACCGTCGTCATCGGTGGTGGCCAGGCGGGTCTGGCTGTCGGCCATCACCTCGGGCGACGCGGTCTGCCGTTCGTCGTACTCGACGAGAACGAGCGGATCGGGGATGCGTGGCGGAAGAGGTGGGATTCGCTGCGCCTGTTCACGCCCGGCCGTTACAACGGATTGCCGGGAAGGCGATTTCCCGGGCCGCCCTCCTCGTACCCGACGAAGGACGAGGCCGCCGCGTACCTGGAGGCGTACGCCCGCGAATTCGAGCTCCCCGTCCGGATCGGAGTGCGGGTCGAGAGGCTGTCGAAGGTGGGGGACGCATTCGAGGTGACCTGTCGCGGCGACACGCTCCTGGCGGAGAACGTGGTCGTGGCGACGGGGCCCTATCACAACCCCCGGATCCCGTCGTTCGCGCCCGAGCTCGACGAGAACATCGTCCAGCTCCACTCGTGCGAGTACCGCGACCCATCGCAGATCCGGGAGGGCGGAGTGCTGGTCGTGGGCGCCGGCAACTCCGGCGCAGAGATCGCCATCGAACTCGCTCGCCACCACCCGACATGGTTGTCGGGGCGGGACACCGGGCAGGAGCCGACCCGGGCCGGGAGCCCTGCCGATCACCTGTTCACGCCCCTCATGTGGTTCATGGCGACGCGGGTCCTGACGGTGACGACGCCGTGGGGAAGGAAGGTGCGCGACCACTTCCTCGACCCGCCCCGCGGAATCCCGCTGGGTCGCGTCCGACGGAAGGACTTCGCCGCCGCCGGCATCGAACGGGTGCCCCGCATGACGGGCGTGAGGAACGGATTGCCAGTCCTCGAGGATGGAAGGGTCCTCGACGTGTCGAACGTCGTCTGGTGCACCGGATTCACGCCGGCTTACGATTGGATCGATCTGTCGCTACACACGCGCAACGGCATCCCGCTCAACGATCGGGGCGTCGTCGAGTCCTGCCCCGGTCTCTACTTCGTCGGTCTGCCCTTCCTCCACTCGCTGAGCTCGGCACTGCTGGGAGGCGTCGGACGCGATGCCGAGCATATCGTCGACCACATCCCTTCCGCTCGGGTCGCGCACGTTTGAGCTGACCTCCAGCGCTGCCGACATTTTCCCGGCGGGAGCGTTGAAGGGGGCGGTAGCCGCCACGGCCAGAAGATTGGAAACAAATTTCCTGCTCTTGGGCACAACCTGCGCGACTTAGCCCCTGAAAACTGGGGTTTTCGGGCGCGGCGGACGGGTCCGGGCCTTGCACCCCGCGCCGGCACACACCCGCGGTTCCCGTTCCCGGAGCGATCGATGACGATCCGTCTTCCGACAGCGATGTCGCTGAGTGCGCTCGTGCTGTCCGCGTGCGCCGGTCCGGTCACGCAGGCACCAGGCCCGGCCACACCCCTGCCGGGGACGACGGAACTCGCGGTCGACGAGGCTCCTCACGCCGCGCCGCAGCCCGCGCCGCCCCCCGAGGAGCCTTCGGTCGATCTGAGCCGGCCGCCGCTCGCGACCGACGTCGAGGGCGCGATCGTGCTCGACCGGGCGCTGGGCGGGTCCGGTCCGCGCATCGTCGTGTCGCGCGGTGAGCGCTACCTCTGGCTCCTCGACGGGGAGCGGGTCGTGTTCGCCGCGCGCGTGGCGGTGGGTCGCGACACGATCTTCCGTTATCAGGACCGCGAGTGGGATTTCTCCACGCCGCGCGGCGTGCGCACGGTGCGCGACAAGGAGCCCGTACCCATCTGGGTGCCGCCCGACTGGCACTACCTCGAGCTGGCCGCGGAGCGCGGGCTGGAGCCGGTCCGGCTCGAGCCGGGCTCGGTCTTCCGCCTCGCGGACGGCAGCCGCATCGAGGTGCGCGGCGATCAGGTGGGCCGCGTCAACCAGTACGGCAACTTCCGACCGTTCCGTCCCGGCACGGAGATCATCTTCGACGGCTTCGTCTTCATCCCGCCGTTCGGCTCGGCGCAGCGGCAGGTGCCGGAGGTGCTGGGCACGCACCGGCTGATCCTCGGCGACGGCTATCTCATCCACGGCACGCCCGACGAGGACAGCATCGGCGAGGGCGCGAGCCACGGCTGCGTCCGCATGCGCAACGCCGACGTCGAGCAGCTCTACGCTCTCGTCGAGGTCGGAACGCCCGTCTACATCTATTAGATGTCGCGGCAGAGGCCGCGACGGCGCGGCCGAACCCGAA
>JAHWKZ010000154.1 GCA_019347645.1 Gemmatimonadota bacterium
GCTCGGGTTGGTGGGCGATGGAGGCGCGGTGGGGCTGGTCGTGTTCATGGAGCCGAAGTCGGACATGGACGCGGAGCGGGGCCGGATCATCGACAACCTCCGCTCCGCCCTGAGCGGACTCAGCGGGCTGGAGATCACGCGCTTCGGCGGCGAGACCGAGTTCCTGATCCGCGTCCCCGAGTTCTCGGAGGAGGGGACGAACGTCTCCGAGGTCATCTCGAGCATGCTGCTGGACGCGTTCGGCGAGGGCGGATTCACGGAGGTCCGCACGGAAGCGGTCGGTCCGAAGATCGGCGACGAGCTGCAGCAGAAGGCGTTGCTCGCGATCCTCATGTCCTTCGGCCTGACGCTGATCTATCTGGCGTTCCGCTTCGAGTGGCGGTTCGGCGTCGCGGCGGTGATCGCGACCGTGCACGACATCCTGATCGCCCTCGGCTTCATCGCCGCGTTCCGGATCGAGGTGTCGCTGCCCACTGTGGCCGCCGTTCTGACCATCATCGGCTATTCGCTGAACGACACGATCATCGTCTTCGACCGCATCCGTGAGAACCTGAAGCGGGTGGGTCGACGCGAGGAGTACATCGACATCGTGAACCGGTCGATCAACGACGTGCTCCCCCGCACGGTGATGACGTCGGGGACCACGCTGGCGGTGTTGCTCGCGCTGTTCGTTCTCGGCGGCGCGATCATCCGCGATTTCGCCCTGATCCTGATCCTCGGCGTCGTGGTGGGGACCTATTCCTCCATCTTCGTGGCCTCGCCCGCTCTGCTCGAGATCGAGGAGCGCTCGGGCGGCGGTGGGGGCGCCCGCTCCCAGGCGGCCTGAGTCTCAAGGCCCGGGGAGGACCTCGAGCGGAAGGCCGCCGGCAGATCCTGTCGCGCGGCCTTCGTTTTCTGAATGAGCTACTTCGACTCGCACTGTCACCTCACGGATCGACGGTTCGAAGGCGACGCCGACGCCGCCGTGGAGCGGGCCCGGGCGGCCGGCGTCGAGGGCATGGTCCTGATCGCCTCCGATGAGGACGACGCCGACGCCGCGCTGGAGCTGGCCCGGCGACACGGCCTGTGGTCGACGGCGGGCGTGCACCCGCACGTGGCCGACCGCTCCGCCAGGGCGCTCGGGCGCATCCGAGACCTGCTCGGTGAAGAGCGGGTGGTGGCGGTGGGGGAGACCGGCCTGGACTACCATTACGACAACGCTCCGCGGCGGGCGCAGCGGGCCTCCTTCGAGCGGCACCTCGATCTCGCGGCCGAGACGGGCAAGCCAGTGGTGGTGCACTCCCGGGACGCCGACGACGACACCATCGCCATGCTCCGGGCCGCCGACCCGAGCGTGCGTGGAGTGCTGCACTGTTTCGCGGGCGGGCGGGCGCTGTTCGACGCGGGGGTAGAGGCAGGGTGGTACGTATCCTTTTCCGGTCTGATCACGTTCCCGAGCTACGAGAGGGCCGAGCTGGCGGCGGTGGTGCCGGAGGATCGCCTGCTCATCGAGACCGATGCGCCCTACCTCGCGCCGGTGCCGCATCGGGGGAAGCGCAACGAGCCGGCGTACGTAGTCGAGGTGGCCAGGGCCGTCGGGGGGTGCGGGGGGACACGGCCGAGGCCGTGGGTGAGCGAACGACCCGAAACGCGAGAGCGTTCTATCAGCTGGAGGAGTGAGATGCGCAGCGTACTGGGGCTGTTCGGACGATCCCCTTTCAAACCGCTGGCGGAGCACGCCGACCGCGTGCACCAGACGGTGGAGCTCCTCCCGGAGCTGCTCGACGTCTTCATGGCCGGCGGGTGGGAGGAGACGCAGTCGCTTTACGAGCGGATCTCCAGGCTGGAGCACAAGGCGGATGTCCTGAAGAACGAGATCCGGGATCACCTGCCCAAATCGATGTTCCTTCCGGTGGATCGTGGGGACATCCTGCTGTTCCTGAAGGAGCAGGACGGCATCGCGGATGCCGCCGAGGACGTCGCCGTCATCCTCTCGATGCGACCGACCCCGACCCCCGCGGCGATCCAGGACGACGTGCGGGGGTTCGTGCGGCAGGTCGTGGCGACGAGCAAGCTCTGGCACGAGGTCGCCAATGG
>JAHWKZ010000015.1 GCA_019347645.1 Gemmatimonadota bacterium
AGTATTCCGCCACCCGGCTGCTCTCGCACGTAGGGCACAACCTGGACCGCGTCCTGGTGGCGTTCTTCCACGGTCCCCGTACCACGGGGCTCTACGACAACGCCTACCGCTGGGCCCATTACCCCGTCCTCCAGGTCTTCCCGCCGCTGATCACCGTCGCCGTGTCCAGCCTGAGTCGAGCGCGCGAGACGGCGGGAGGGTACGCCGCCGGGATCCATCTGGGCCTGCTGTCCGTCCTCTCCGTCGCCCTGCCGGGGCTGGCCTTCATGGCCCGGGAGGCTCCGCTCGTGATCCTGGTCCTGCTCGGGAACCAGTGGGTCGAGACGATCCCGCTCTTCCGGTGGCTGAGCGTGGCGGCGTTCGCCAAGGCCCTGATGATGGGCACCCGTTGGATCTATCTCTCCGAGGGACGCACCGGAGACCAGCTCCGGTGGGCGGCGATCGATACGATCGTCTTCGTGGTGGCGGTCTCAGTGGGCGTCACCCGGGGCGCCTTCGGCGTGGCCGTGGCGTTCACCGCCGCAGCGTGCCTGCTGGCGGGCCCGGCCATCGCGTACTGCCTGCGCGGCTCCGATGTCACCCCGGAGCAGTATCTCTCCGCGATATGGCGACCGGCCGTCGCGTCCCTGGCCGCCATGGCCGCCCTGGTCGTCCTCGGGGACGCGATCCCCCGGATCGGGGAGAGCGTGGGCAGCCTGTCGCTCAGGCTGGTCCCCTACGGGCTGGTTTACGCGCTGGCGTGGGTCCTCCTTCCCGGCGGTCCGAGGGAGGCGCGGCGTCTGGGGCGGCTCCTGACCGAGCTCCTCCGCCGGTGAGCCCTCCGTCGTCACGCGTGGGTCGGACGGCGCCGCCCCGCTTCGCGCACACGACGCCCGCCGATCCGGAGACGTCGGCTACTTCTCGAGCCGCGGGTCCTGCCGCGAGGGCAGATCTCCGCGGCGCCGAATCGAAATGTCACCCCAGAGGCGCCCCGCTAGGGGAGCCTCAGTCGTCCGACCAGTTCCCTGAACCGGGGCTCCGCCCGAAGCGGTTCCCAGTACGGATCCACCCTCAGGAACACCACCATGAAGTCCCGCTTCGAGAACGCCCGCTCGAGCCAGTCCAGCGCCTCGCGCGGCTCTCCGATCCCGAGAGCCAGGAGCGCCAGGGCGTAGGGCGAGACATACTCGGCGCCGATGCGGCTCTTCAGGGACGCGTACGTAGCCCGGGCCTCCTCGCGCCTCCCGTCTCGGTACAGAAGCGCCGCCAGGACCGATTCCAACAGCGCCAGAGGCCTCGCCTCCTCGGTTCGAACGGGTCCGAGCAGCGGCGACTTCCCGGCCGGCGACGACTGCGGGTAGGCCAACCCGAGGATGAAGCGAGCCCAGTAGAAGTGGGGATCCATCTCGAGGGTCTTGTGGAGCTGCCGAACCGCGTCCTCGTAGCGACCCTCCAGGTAGTAGGCCCATCCCACGGCGGTGTTGATGGTCAAGGAAAGTGGATCCAGCTGGAGAGCTCGCTCGATCTCCGCGGTCGCTTCTTCCAGGCGGCCGACCACCGCCAGGAACTGGAAGTACCGGCTGCCCGTGGGAGCCGAGCCCCCATGGAGGTCGATGGCGCGCTGGAAGCCCCGCTCGGCTCCCTCCCAGTCCCAGTCGTAGAGCATCTTGACGAAGGCTAGAGCGTTGTGGGCCTCCGCCAGGGTCTCGTCGAGCTGTAGCGCCTTGGACGCCATGAAACTCGCAATTGGGAAGGCTTCCTTCGGGGGGGTCCTGTACCAGGGAAGCAGATTGTAGCTGTCGGCGAGTCCGGCGTAGGCCAGGGCGTACTCCGGGTCCTTGTCGAGCGCCGCGCGGAAGAACTCGATCGCCTTCCAGAGCCCCTCTTCGGTCTGTTGATTCCAGAAGTAGCGACCTTTGAGATAGAGCTGGTACGCCTCCAGATCGCGGGTGTGGACTTTCGCCAGCTGAATGCGATCGGTGGGCGAGAGAGTGCTCTTCAGGGAACGGACGATCTGCTCGGCGACCTGGCTCTGAATGGCGAAGATATCCGACAGCTCACGGTCGTAGTTCTCCGCCCACAAGTGCTCGTCGGTTTCGGTGCGGACGAGCTGGGCGCTGATTCGCACCCGGTCTCCGAACCTCCGTACGCTCCCCTCGAGCACGTTGTCCACGTCCAGTTCCCTGCCGATCTGCCGGACCGTCTTGGTGGTTCCCTTGTACTGCATCACCGAGGTGCGACTGATCACCCTGAGCTCGCCGAATTTGGTCAGCACGGTCAACAGCTCCTCGGTGACCCCGTCGCAGAAGTACTCGTTCTCCGAGTCCGCGCTCATGTTGACGAAGGGAAGGACGGCGATCGACGAGCCGGCTCGAGAGATCGAGCGGCCGGCGACCGGATCTTCCTCTCCGGGCACGTCCGTGACGGCGTAGAGCGTCCACTCTCCCGGCACGCCCTTGAGCTCGTGGCGTCCCCGGGCATCGAACTCGAAGCCCGATCCCAGCTCGGCGTCCCGAACGGTACTGGAGACGAGCACTTCACCCGGCGCCGCCCGCTCGACGACGCGAGCGCATACGTGGACCGCGATGCCGCGGACATCGTCCTCCGCACGCTCCACCTTCCCCATGTGAAGGCCGCAGCGGATCTCGAGCCCCACCTCGCGAACGGCCTCGCGGATCTCGCAGGCACACTGGATCGCACGGCCCGAACCCTCGAAGAGGACGAGAAACCCGTCCCCGGCGGTCGCGACCTCGCGACCGCCGTGCTCGCGAAGACAGTTTCGGATCAGGGAGTCGTGCCGACGCAGCAGCGCGTCCCAGTCGCGGTCCCCGAGGACGGCGGCACGCTCGGTGGAGCCGACGATGTCCGTGAACAGGATCGTCGCGACGGAGCGGTGGCGCGTCATGCTGGAGGGTCGACAGCGAAGGCGATCGCGCGGCCCGACCGGATCCGAGACGCGTCCGCTTCATGACGTCGCTTTCCGGAGGGGGGCCAGGGGGTCCTCGTTCCTATCCTCCCCGCTCTACCGGCACGTTGACCATCGAGCCGTACTCGGTCCACGACCCATCGTAGTTCTTGACGTTCTCGTAGCCGAGGAGCTCGTGGAGCGCGAACCAGGTGTGAGCGGCGCGCTCGCCGATCCGGCAATAGGCGATGATCTCGTCGTCGCGGGACACGTCGCTCCCCTCGTAGAGCGACCTCAGATCGTCGGCCGACTTGAACGAGCCGTCCTCGTTCGCGGCCCTGGCCCACGGGATGTTCCTCGCCCCGGGGACGTGGCCGCCGACGTAAGGCTGCTCCTGGGGCAGGTGAGGCGGCGCCATGACCTCGCCGGAGAACTCCTCCGGCGAGCGGACGTCAACGAACGTCGCCCGGTTCAGCTTCTCCAGGACCTCGTCGCGCAAGGCGCGCAACTCCGGACGGTCGGAGCCCGAGGCGGCGATGCTTCCGGATTCCAGGGCGGGCCTTTCGGTCGTGAGCGGTCGGTTCTCGATCTCCCACTTCTTCCGCCCGCCGTCGAGGAGCCTCACGTTGTCGAAGCCGCGATACTTCATGAGCCAGTACGCGTAGGCCGCGAACCAGTTGTTGTTCCCGCCGTAGAGGACGACGGTGGTGCTCTCGTCGACCCCCGCGCGGCGGAGCAGTTCGGCCAGCCCGTCGCGGTCCACGTAATCGCGACGCACGCCATGATGAAGGTCCTTGCTCCAGTCCCATCCCACCGCCCCCGGGATGTGACTGCGGCCGTACGCCTCGGTGTCCTCGTCGACCTCGATCGGCCTCACATCGGGGTCCTCGAGACGGTCGGACAGCCAGCCCGTCGAGACCAACGCGTCGGGATTCACGTAGCCCATGAGCACCTCCCCCTGAGTCGATGACCGGTGTCGTGGCGACACGTTATGGCTTCGAGGGCCTGCTCAACAAGGACTGGTCGGGATCCACCGCCACCAGCGGCTCGCCGACGTCGGCGCCGCGGGGGTCGGTTGGCTGGATCCAGAGGAGCGGGTAGCCCTTGAGCGGCGGGATCTTGGCGGTGGCGACGAGCGAGCCCATCACGCGCGCGAAATGCATGGACCCGAGACTACCCCTGGCGCAGGGGGGCGTCAATCGATGTCGCGACGCCGGGCATCGTGAGAGCGAGCACGGCGCGGGGGAGTGGGTCTACTTCGTAACCAGCCGCGAGGCGTCGCTGCCGCTCCGGGACCGTTCTGCGCGGTCGACGCCGCGGTCGTGGGAAAGGTGGACCGGGTGGACCTGGAGGGTGAGGCGCCCCGATACGGGGCCGCGGTCGGGCGGGACGCGGCACGGGGCGACGGCGAGGGCGCATGATCCTCACGCGCGTCACCGGCACCCTCACCTCCCATCACAAGGACCCGAACTGGCGACTACAAGCTCCTGGTCGTCCAGCCGCTCGACCTGGATCTCGCGCCCGAGGGCGACGAGCTGATCGCGGCCGACCAGGTGGACGCAGGGGTGGGGGACCGGGTGCTGGTGGTCAAGGAGGGGAACGCCGCCCGCCAGATCATGGGACGCGACCGGGTCCCGCTCCAAGCGGTCGTGGTGGGCGTGGTGGACCGGGTGGACCGGCTGGAGGCGCGCGATGCGTGACCTGGATCGCCGGCTGACGCCGCCCCGGAGGTCGTTCCCTACTTCTCCTCGTCGACCACCTCGTAGTCGGCCTCGATGACGTCCTCTTCCTCCTCCGCCTCCGTCGCGCCGGCGCCCGCACGAGCGTCCTCGGCCGCACCGGCCTCGGCCTCCGCGGCTTCGGTGCGCTGGTACGCCTCCTGGGCGACGGAGTGCCACAGCTGCTGGAGGTCGTCCATCGCGCTCTTGAGCTCGGCGTCGTCGTCCTGCTTGAGCGCCTCGCGGGTGCGCTCGAGCGCCGCCTCGACCTTCGCCTTCTGGTCCCCCGAGATCTTGTCCTCGAGGTCCTTCAGGTTCTTCTCGGTCTGGTAGACCAGCGTATCGGCCCGGTTCCGGAGCTCGACCCGCTCGCGCCGCGCCTTGTCCTCGGCGGCGTGCGACTCCGCCTCGTCGACCATCCGCTCGATCTCCTCCTCGGACAGCCCGCTCGACGCCTCGATCCGGATCTTCTGCTCCTTGCCGGTCGCCTTGTCCTTCGCCGAGACGTGGAGGATTCCGTTGGCGTCGATGTCGAAGGTGACCTCGATCTGGGGGACGCCGCGCGGGGCCGGCGGGATTCCGGTGAGCTGGAAGCGACCGATGGTCTTGTTGTCGGCCGCCATCTCGCGCTCGCCCTGCAGCACGTGAATCTCGACGGTGGTCTGGTTGTCCTCGGCGGTGGAGAACACTTCGGTCTTCTTGGTCGGGATCGTCGTGTTGCGCGAGATCAGAGTGGTCATCACGCCGCCCAGCGTCTCGATCCCGAGCGACAGCGGGGTGACGTCGAGCAGCAGCACGTCCTTGACGTCACCGGCCAGCACCCCGCCCTGGATCGCCGCGCCGATGGCCACGACCTCGTCGGGGTTCACGCCCTTGTGCGGGTCCTTGCCGAAGAGCGCCTTGACCGTCTCCTGGACCTTGGGGATCCGGGTGGAGCCGCCGACCAGGATCACCTCGTCGATGTCCCCGGCCGACAGGTCTGCGTCCTCCAGGGCCTGCTTGCACGGCTGGACGGTCCGCTCGATCAGGTCGTCGACCAGCTGTTCGAACTTCGCGCGCGTGAGCGTGAGGTTCAGGTGCTTGGGCCCCGACTGGTCGGCGGTGATGAACGGCAGGTTGATGTCCGTCTGCTGCGTGGAGGAGAGCTCGATCTTCGCCTTCTCGGCGGCCTCCTTGATCCGCTGCAGCGCCATCGGGTCCTTCTTGAGGTCGACGCCCTCCTGCTTCTTGTACTCGCTGGTGATCCAGTCGATGACCCGCTGGTCGAAGTCGTCCCCACCGAGATGGGTGTCGCCGTTGGTGGCCTTCACCTCGAAGACGCCGTCGCCGATCTCGAGGATCGAGATGTCGAACGTGCCGCCCCCGAGGTCGTATACCGCGATCTGCTCGTCGCTCTTCCTGTCGAGCCCGTAGGCGAGCGACGCCGCGGTGGGCTCGTTGATGATCCGCAGCACGTCGAGCCCGGCGATCTTGCCCGCGTCCTTGGTCGCCTGACGCTGGCTGTCGTTGAAGTACGCCGGTACGGTGATGACCGCCTGCTCGACCGTCTGTCCGAGGTAGTCCTCGGCGGTCTGCCGCATCTTCTGGAGGATCATGGCGCTGATCTCGGGCGGGGTATAGGTCTTGTCGGCGACCTTCACCTCGACCTGTCCGTCACCGCCGCGCACGATCTCGTACGGCATCTGGTGGCGCTCCTCCTCGACCTCGCCGTACTTGCGCCCCATGAACCGCTTGATGGAGAAGATCGTGTTCTGCGGGTTGGTGATCGCCTGGCGCTTGGCGACCTGTCCGACCAGGCGCTCGCCGTCCTTGGTGAACGCCACGACCGAGGGCGTGGTGCGGGAGCCCTCCGCGTTCGGGATCACGACCGGATCGCCGCCCTCCATCACCGCGACGACGGAGTTGGTGGTTCCGAGATCGATTCCGATGACCTTGCCCATGTTGGATCAACCTTTCGATAAAAAATGATGGTTCTGCCGCGACCGCAGGGTCCCTGCTCGTGTACCCATGTCGAGTCTAGAACAGGCGCAATCGCCGTGCCACACCGTTATAATGCCAGAGTGGCAGGGCGGGTCGCGTTGACGTCCGGGGGCGGCCCGGGTAGTCTCGGGTCGTGCACTTCGGACGCGTTATCGGACGGCTGGTGAGCACCGCCAAGGTGGCCCCCCTGAGGGGATACCGGCTGCTGTGGGTCGAGCCCGTGGACGCCCGCGGCAAGGCCACCGGGGAGCCCCCGCTGGTGGCCGTCGACACCGGCCAGTACGGCGAGGAGGAGTGGGTGTACTACGTGACGAGCCGGGAGGCCTCGCTGCCGCTCCGCGACCCCTTCTGCCCGGTGGACGCGGCGCTGGTCGGCAAGGTGGACCGGGTCGACCTCGCCGGCGAGGCGCCGGTCTTCGGCGATCCCGCCAAGGCGGCGTCGGGATGATCCTGGCCCGCGTCGTCGGCACGCTCACCTCCGAGGACAAGGATCCCGAGCTCCGCGACTACAAGCTCCTGGTCGTCCGCCCGCTGGCGCTCGACCCGTCCGGGGACGGAGGGTGGGACCTGCGCGAGGAGACGGACGACCTGATCGCCGTCGACCGGGTGGACGCCGGCGAAGGCGAGCTCGTGCTGGTGGTGAAGGAGGGCAACGCCGCGCGCCAGATCACCGGACGCGGCCGGGTCCCGCTCCAGGCGGTCGTGATCGGCGTCGTCGACCGGATCGACCGTCTGACGCCGGAGGCCGCGAGTGCCGGCTGACCTCGATCGGCTCGCCGACCTGATCGCCGCCGAGCTGAAGAGCCGGATCGGGGGCGGCCATCCCGCGTGCCCGCCCGACGGATGTGCGTGCGCGGCGAACCACTGCGTGCAGCACTGCCCCGACCGCCTCCGCCGTCTGGTCGAATGCGGCGCGGAGCGCTTCAGCGCCGGTCCGGGGATCGACGCCTGCGACAACGTCCTGGCCCGCATGATCGACCACACCCTGCTGGCTCCCGGCACCTCACGCGAGGAGATCGAGGCGCTGTGCGACGAGGCGGTCGAGAACTGCTTCGCCTCGGTGTGCGTCAATCCCTGGTGGGTGCGGTCGTGCTCCGAGCGGCTGGCCGAGAGCCCGGTGAAGGTGTGCACGGTGGTCGGTTTTCCCCTCGGGGCGAATCGGACCGAGACCAAGGTCTACGAGGCGCTCCGAGCGGTGGAGGACGGCGCCACCGAGCTCGACATGGTGCTGAACGTCGGCGCGCTGAAGTCGCGCGACTACGGGTCGGTCGAAGCCGACATCGCCGGCGTGGTGAAGGCGGGCGAGGGCCGGGCGATCGTGAAGGTGATCCTGGAGACCGCCCTGCTGACCGACGAGGAGAAAGTGAAGGCGTGCGTCCTGGCGGGATCGGCGGGCGCCCGTTTTGTCAAGACCTCGACCGGCTTCGGCGGTGGCGGCGCGACCGCGGCGGACGTGGCGCTCATGCGCCGGGTGGTCGGCGGGGAGATGGGGGTGAAGGCCAGCGGAGGGGTCAAGGACCAGCCCACCGCGCTGGCGCTGATCGAGGCCGGCGCCACCCGGATCGGCGCCAGCGCCGGGGTCAGGATCGTGCACGGCAACGGCGCCGGGCCGGAGCGGTCCTACGGCGCCGAGGCCGCCGACGGCGGAAACGGCCGCCAGATCGCCGCTTCCGTCATCCCCGCCCCACGCGCGACCATCCACCGCCTCGGGTGAATCGCCCGCTCGCGCTGATTCCGGCGTACGAGGCGGCGGAACGCGTCGGATCGGTCGTGGAGGAGGCCCTCGCCCACCTCCCCGTCCTGGTCGTCGACGACGGGTCGACGGACGACACCGCGGCCGTCGCCGCGGCGGCCGGGGCGGAGGTGCTGAGCCAGCCGAGGAATCTCGGGAAGGGCGAGGCGCTGCGCCGGGGGTTCGTTGAGGCGCTCGGGCGAGGCGCTCTCGCCGTGGTCACCCTCGACGCCGACGGCCAGCACGACCCCGCCGAGATCCCCGCCTTTCTCGACGCCTGGCGCGCGACCGGGGCCGACCTCGTCGTGGGCGCGCGCGACTTCCGGGCCATGCCCCCGTCCCGCCGGCTGGCGAACACCCTCGGCCGGATCGTGCTGCGCTGGGCCACCGGCCGCGACCTCGCCGACAACCAGTCCGGCTATCGGCTCCACTCCCGGCGCCTCGTGGACGTGGCCCGGGAGCGGGCCGAGGAGCCGGGCTTCGGATTCGAGGTCGAGGTGATCGTGGCGTGCGTGGAGCGGGGATGGCGGGTCGAGTGGATCCCGATCCGGACGATCTACGGAGATCAGGGGAGTCACATCCACCCGGTGGCCCACGTCGCGCGCTTCCTGCGGCTGGCCGCGCGGATCCGGCGAGCCTCCGGCCGGAGGCGCCGCGCGAGGTAGCGAGCTTCAGTCGAGATCCGGGCGCGAGAACAGGTCGAGCGGACCATGGCCGCGACCCAGCGGCGGGGCGTTCTCGATGCCCCGGCGGACCCAGGCCCGGGCTTTCGCGACCGCCTCGGCGAGCGGCTCGCCGCGGGCCAGGAACGCCGCGATCGCGCTCGCCAGCGCGCAGCCGGAACCGTGCGTGCTCGTGGTCTCGATCCGGGGGGCGGAGAAGCGGCGCCACTCGAGGCCGTCGTAGAGGACATCCATGACCTCGGGTCCTTCCAGGTCGCCCCCCTTGACCAGCGCCGCCGCCGCCCCCAGCTCCTCCACGAGGGCCTTCGCCGCCGCCTCCTGGTCCTCGGGCGTCTCGACGTCCCGATCGAGCAGCGTCGCGGCCTCCGGGGCGTTGGGGGTCACGATCGCGGCCCGCGGGACCAGACGACTCCGCACCGCCGCGACCGCGTCCTCCTCGAGCAGGAGCGCGCCCGTGGTCGCCACCATCACCGGGTCCACCACGAAGCCCGCGAAGCCGTGGCGATCGAACGCCTCCGCGACCACCTCCACGATCGCCGCGTTGGCCAGCATCCCCGTCTTCACCGCGTCGGGGGGGATGTCGCCCACCGTCGTGTCGATCTGCTCGGTTACGAAGGCCGGATCCACCGGCGAGATGCCGCTGACGCCCTCGGTGTTCTGGGCGGTCAGGGCGGTGATCGCGCTCATCCCGTAGACCCCCAGCGCGTGGAAGGTCTTCAGGTCCGCCTGGATCCCCGCCCCGCCGGAGGAGTCGCTCCCGGCGATGGTGAGCGCCACCGGTGGGCGGCGAGGGGGCGTCAGGGGAGAGGTGGGAACGGGACGGCCGCGGCGATCCAGACGCCTACGTTCCGCAGTACCGCGAGACCCGGCGCTGGAGATCCTGATACTCCGCGTCGCGGAGAACCAGGTTCTGCCGGGGCGGCAGCTGATCGATCTGCGCCCGTACGTTGGCGATCCGCTCCTCCGTCAACGGATGGCTCGCGAAGAACGACTCCACCGATCCCGGCTGACGCTGCCGCCTCTCGATCAGCTCCTGGAACATCGTCACCATCCCGTGGGGGTCGTATCCCGCGTTGTACATGTAGATGACGCCCAGATGGTCCGCCTCCCGCTCGGCGTCCCGACTGAACTTCGCAAACGTCCCGGTGGCCACGACCTGCGCCAGGACCTGCTGGTAGATCGGCGGGCTACCGCCGAGCAGCAGACCGGCCACGATGTTCGCGCCGTACGCCTTCGACAGCTGCTCGGTGCCGTGCCGCGCCACTCCATGGGAGATCTCGTGCGCCATCACGCCGGCGAACTCGGCGACGTTGTCGGCGGCGCAGATCAGGCCGGTATGCACGTAGACGTGCCCGCCCGGGATGTTGAACGCGTTGAGCTGAGGGTCGGCGACGATGTGGAAGCCCCACGGCGCCTGGGCGAGCTCGGACTGCGCGACGAGCCGCTGCCCGACCCGGCTCACGTACGCGTTCGCGGCCGGGTCGTTCAGGACCTGCATCTGCCGGTCGATGTCGCGCTCGAGCTGCGAGCCGAGCTGCCACTCCTCCTCGTAGGAGACGAGGTTGAAGTCGCCCTTGTTGACCCCCGACGAGGCGCATGCCACCAGGGACAGCGCGACGACCGTCAGGGCCGCGATCGCGGCGCGGAAGCGCCGGAAGACGTCGATGGCTCCGAGCTGGATCTGGCTCATTTCGTACTCTCCTCCTCTTCCCGCCCGCTGGCCCCCGATTCACTCTCACGTTCATACTATCGCCTGTGCGGCCCGAAAGTTCCTCTCCACCGAACTCCGCGATCGAGCTCCGCCCGCTCCCGGCGCGGCGGCGGAAGGCGCTCCGCGATCTCGGCACCCGGGCCGGCCGGGAGCGACGCGGTCTCTACCTCCTGGAGGGTCCGAAGGCGATCGAGGACGCGCTGGCGAGGGGCGCGGCGATCCGCTGGCTCGCGGGATCCCCGGAGGGCGAGCCGGCGCTGGCGCGCTGGGCCCGGACCGGCCTCCTCCCGCCGGGGACCGAGCTCTACCGGGCGAGCCCGGCCGAAATCGAGGACTTCGCCGACACCGTGACCCCGCAGGGGGTGCTGGCGGTGGGGGAGATCCCGCCGGCCGGCCTCGATGCGCTGTCGGCCGACCTCGGCCGCGTCGTCCTGCTGGTCGACGGGATCCAGGATCCCGGCAACCTCGGTACTCTGATCCGCACGCTCGCCGCCGTTGGCGGTCGCGCCGCGATCTGCGTCAAGGGGACCGTGGATCCGTTCAACCCGAAGGCGCTCCGCGGAGCCGCCGGCGCCACCTTCGCGATCTCGGTGGCCTTCGGCCTGGAGCGCCCCGCGACGGTCGAGTGGTGCGCGAATCGGGGGGTGCGGATCGTGGCCCTCGAGGCCGGCGCTCCGAATCTCTTCCGCGCCCACGCCCCCGCGGCCCCGCTTGCCCTGGCGGTGGGCGGCGAATCGAGCGGGCTCTCGACCGAGATCCTCGACCGATCCGCGGCGGTGGTGGGGCTGCCGATGGAGGCGGGCGTCGAGTCGCTCTCGGCCGCCGTGGCCGGATCGATCGCCCTGTACGCGCTGGCGCACGACCTGGCTTCGAGAGGCGGAGAGCGATGAGGTGGACAGCGTACGTCGGGTGGTCCACCCCCGCCCTCGCCCTTGCCGTCTCGATCGCCGCGCTCGACGCCGCCCCGGCGGTCGCGCAGGAGCGCCCCCGGGCGCGCGAGCTGGGGATCGCGGTCGGCGAGCTGCCGCCCGGCCGGTGGAACGCGATCACGGACGTACCTGGCGTCCGCGTGGGGCACGCCACGGTCGTCGAGGGCGACTCCATCCGGACCGGCGTGACCGCAATCCGGCCCCACCCCGGCGACGTGTTCGCCGAGAAGGTCCCGGCGGCGATCCACATCGCCAACGGGTTTGGCAAGCTGACCGGCATCAGCCAGGTCTTCGAGCTCGGCACCATCGAGACGCCGATCGTGCTGACGAACACCCTGGCGGTCGGGCGCGCCGCCGACGGCCTGGTGCGGTGGACGCTGGCGAACACCCGCGAGCCCGGAGTCCGCTCGGTCAACCCCGTCGTGGGGGAGACCAACGACGGCTTCCTGAACGCGATCATCGTGCCGCGGGTCGGGCCCGCCGAGGTCGCCGCCGCCCTCGAGGTCGCCGCCGACGGGCCGGTCGAGGAGGGTTCGGTCGGCGCGGGAACGGGCACCACGGCACTCGGCTTCAAGGGCGGGATCGGGACCGCCAGCCGGCGGTTCGCGATCGGGGACGCCACCTACACCCTCGGCGTCCTGGTGCAGTCGAACTTCGGTGGCGCTCTGGAGATCGCCGGCGTGCCGGTGGGGCGCTCGCTGGGGGTCGCCGGCTTCATCGACCGATGGCTCCCGCCCCCCGCCGGTCCCGACGCGAACCGCGCGGTCGAGTCGGAGGATCTCGTTTGGGATCCCGCGGTCGAGCCCGACCGGGACGGCGGGTCCATCATGATCGTTGTCGCCACCGATGCGCCCGTGGACGCCCGGGGCCTCGAGCGGATCGCAAAGCGCGCACCGTACGCGATCGGCCGGGTGGGCGGCTTCTCCTCGCACGGCTCGGGCGACTACGTGATCGCGTTCTCGACCGCCGAGGGTCTCCGCGTCCCCTACGCCGGCGGCGACGCCCCGACCTTCGTCCGCGAAACCCTTCGCGGCGAGGCGCTGAACCCCCTGTTCCGGGCGGTGATCGAGGCCACCGAGGAGGCGATCCTGAACTCGCTGACCAGGGCGACGACGGTCGAGGGGTGGCGGGGGAGGGTCGAGGCGCTGCCGATCGAGGCCGTACGCGAGCTGTTGGAAGAGCACGAGGTGGTGGACCGAGCGAGTCGCGAACAGGAGGTCCGAGAATGAGACGAGCGAACGACGAGCGGACGCGGATCCGGCGTGTCTGGACCCTGGCGCTGGCGGCGCTGGCCTGGGCGGCTCCGATGGCCGGGCAGCAGCCGACTCCGGCCGAGATCCCCGGCGCCGGGGCGCTGATCCTCCCCGACGAGCTCGAGGAGGCGAGCCCCTGGTCGCCGGACACCCCCGAGCCCGGGAGCGTGGAGGCGATCGAGACCCACACGACCGCGCCCGAGTTCCTGCCCCGCTCGGTCGCCTACGTCCCGGAGTCGGCGGGTGTCCCCTCGCCGGCCGACGTCCTCGGACACGTGGCCGGAGCCCCCGACGTCCTCTCGTCGGTGGAGGAGGTGCACGGCTACTTCCGGCGCCTCGCCGAGTCCAGTCCCCGCGTCGTGGTCGAGACGATCGGCACCACCGAGGAGGGGCGCGACATCCTCCTGGCGATCGTTTCGAGCGAGTCGAACCTGGCGAACCTCGGCCGTCTCGCCGCCGCCACCGCCGCGCTCGCCGACCCGCGCGCGACGGATCGATCCGAGATGGAGGCGATCGTCCGGACGGCGAAGCCGTTCTACTACTTCCTGGCGGGGCTCCACTCGACCGAGACCGGAAGCCCGGAGATGGTGATGGAGCTCGCCTACCGCCTGGCGGTCAGCGACAGGCCCGAGATTCGACGCATTCGCGACGAGGTCGTCACCCTGATCACCCCGGTGACCGAACCGGACGGCCGGGACCGGGTCGTAGAGTGGTACGAGCGGCACCTCCGGGAGCGCCAGGACGAGCTCCCCTACGAGGAGCTTCGCGACTTCGCCTCCCCGCCCTACTGGGGCCACTACGCGTTCCACGACAACAACCGCGACGGGATGCAGCTCACCCTGGCGCTGACCCGCGCGGTGCACGAGACGTTCTACCGCTACCACCCGGTCGTCGTCCACGACCTCCACGAATCGCTGCCGCTGCTCTACGTCTCGACCGGCCACGGTCCGTACAACCGCGCCATCGACCCGATCACCATCAACGAGTGGACCCAGCTCGCCCACCACGAGGCGGGGGCGCTCCAGGCCCAGGGCCTCCCCGGAGTCTGGGTGTGGGGGTTCTGGGACGGTTGGTGGCCCGGCTACCTGTTCAGCGTGGCCAACAACCACAACGCGGTGGGGCGCTTCTACGAGACGTTCGGCAACTCGCTGGCCGGCACCTTCCGGCGCCATCTCGGCGACGTGGAGTTCGTCGGCAAATCGGTGACGACTCGCCAGTGGTACCGTCCCTCGCCGCCGGACTCCACGGTCCGATGGTCGCTCCGGAACAACACGAACTACATGCAGGCCGGCGCCCTCGAGGCCCTGGAGTACGCCTCGCTCCACGGCGCCGACCTGCTGCGCGACTTCTGGATCAAAGGCGAGCGCTCGCTCGAGCGGGGCCGCACGGAGAAGCCCGCCGCCTTCCTCTTCCCTTCCGACCAGGACGATCCCGCCCGGCTCGCCTACCTCGTGAACCAGCTCCGGAAGCATCGGATCGAGGTCCACCGGCTGACCGCCGACGCGGCGGTCGGCGACTCGACGTTCCCGGCGGGATCCTACGTAGTTCGGATGGACCAGCCCTACCGCGACACCGCGCTGATGCTGCTCGAGAAGCAGACCTTCCCCCCGGACGAGCCCAACCCCCCCTATGACGACGTGGCGTGGACCTGGCCGCTGCTCTACGGCGTGGAGGCGCGGACGGTGGATGAGCGCGCGGTACTCGAAGCCGACATGGTGGCCGTCGAAGCGGACGTGGCGCCGGTCGGCGGGGTGGAGGGCGAGGGCGCGGCCTACCTCCTGCCGGACAACGGCCAGACCGGGCTGCTGGCGCTCCGCGCCCGGCTGCCGCGCCACCGCGTCGAGGCCGCCGATGCGGCGTTCGAGGCCGGGGACCTCGAGTACCCGCCGGGCTCGTGGATCGTCCGCGGCGCGCGCGGCCCGCTGGCCGAGGCGGCGGCGGATCTCGGCCTCGGGTTCGTCGGCCATCCCGAGGTCCCCGACGTGCCCCGCCACGAGGTCGACCTGCCGCGGCTGGCGGTGTGGCAGCCGTGGACCTCGACCCAGGACGCCGGGTGGGTGCGCTACACCCTGGACACCGTCGGCGTCCCGTACCGGCTGATCGCCGACGCGGACCTGCGCCGTGGCGACCTCCGCGATCGCTTCGACCTGATCGTGGTCCCGAACGTGCGGGGCGATCTCGCCCGGCTGGTCCACGGGATCGATCCGCGGTACGGCCCGTTGGCCTACACGAAGACCGCCGATTATCCGAGCCACGGAATCCCCAACGCCTCGCGCGACATCACCGGCGGGATGGGCTTCCTGGGGCTCCTCGAGCTCCAGCGCTTCGTGGAGGAGGGCGGCCTCCTGGTGGCGTTCGCCAACGGCGGACGTCTGGTAGTCGACGGCGGGATCGTCCGCAGGGTCGACCGCTCCGGCGGCACCGACACGCCGGGCTCGGAGCTCCGGGCCAAGGTCCTCCGCCCCGACCACCCGATCGCCTACGGCTACGGCGAGGACACCAGCGTCTTCCGCGGCAACGGCCCGTTCTGGGACCTCGACGAGCGGTACCGCGAGCTGGTGGTCCTCCAGTTCGGGACCAAGAAGGTGGAGGACTTCGACGAGCGGGACGCCCGGCTCGACCGGGAGGCGGAGGGGGAAGACCCCGAAGCCGGGGTCGAGGACGAAGCCGTCCAGCCGCGCGACTTCGGGATCCCGCCCGAAGGCGTGGAGGCGCGGGAGACGCCGCCGGGAGACGACGAAGCCGGGGGCGGCGAGACCGACCCGGCGGAGGGCGGCGAGCCCGACGAGGACGGCGACGGCGAGGCCTCGGAGAAGAAGCCCCTTCTGCTCTCGGGGTACGTGAAGGACGCCGACGAGATCGACGGCAGGGCCGCCGTCCTGGACGTGCCGGTCGGCCGCGGCCGGGTCGTCCTCTTCGCGTTCAACCCGCTCCATCGCTACCTCAACCACTCCGACTTCCGGTTCGCCTACAACGTCATCCTCCACTGGAACGACCTGCGGTGATCCCGACCGTGCGCCCCGCGGGCGCGGCCGATGTCGGCGGGCTCGTCGAGCGGAACCTGGCGCTCGCCGCCGAGAGCGAGGACAGGGTCCTCGACCGTTCCGCCGTCGAGGCCGGCGTGCGCGCCATCCTCGGCAGCTCGCGCCGGGGCCGGTACTGGGTGGCGGAGGTGGACGGGACGGTGCGCGGCCAGTGCCTGGTGACCGAGGAGCCGAGCGACTGGACGGGGGGACGGTACTGGTGGATCCAATCCGTCTACATCGACCCCGACTGGCGCGGGACGGGCGTCTTCCGCCGACTGTGGGAGGTGGTGGGGGCGGCCGCCGCCGAAGCCGGGGACGTGGCCTCGATCCGGCTCTACGTGGCCCGCGGCAACCGGGCCGCGCGCGCCGTCTACGAGCGGTTGGGAATGGAGGAGACCGACTATCGCGTCTACGAGAAGCCTGTCGGGGAGCTCGGGTGAGCCCGCGAGCCGGCCCGGCCGCCGAGATCCTGGTCGTCGACGACGAGCCGGGGATCCGCCAGGCCCTCGAGCAGATGCTCGAGTACGAGGGGTACGCGGTCCGGACCGCGGGCAGCGGCCCCCGAGCGCTCGAGGCGTATCGCGAGAGGCCGGCCGACCTGGTCCTCCTCGACATCAAGATGGCGCCCATGGACGGCCTGGAGGTCCTCGAGCGGTTGCGATCGCAGGATCCCGACGCCGTGGTCGTCATGATCAGCGGTCACGGCACGGTGGAGACCGCGGTCGAGGCGCTCAAGAAGGGTGCGTTCGACTTCCTCGAGAAGCCGCCCGACCGCGACGTGGTGTTGCGGCGCGTCGCCAACGCGCTCGCCGAGCGGGAGCTCGAGCGGGAGGTGGAGGAGCTGCGACAGGTGGTCACGGGCGGCCCGCGCGGGCCGATCGTCGGGGAGAGCCCGGCGCTCCAGGCCGTCTTGGAGAAGGCCGACCGGGTCGCCCGGACGAGAGCCTACGTGCTGATCACCGGCGAGAACGGGACCGGCAAGGAGCTCCTCGCGCGGCGGATCCACGAGAAGTCCGATCGCGGCGACGCCCCGTTCGTCGAGGTCAATTGCGCGGCCATCCCGCACGAGCTGATCGAGTCCGAGCTCTTCGGACACGAGAAGGGCGCCTTCACCGGCGCCCATGCGCGACGGAAAGGGAAGTTCGAGCTGGCCGACGGCGGGACGCTGTTCCTCGACGAGGTCGGGGACATGAGCCTGGCGGCGCAGGCGAAGGTCCTCCGGGCGCTGCAGGACGGGGTGATCCAGCGGGTGGGCGGCCACGAGAGGATCGCGGTCGACGTCCGCGTGCTCGCGGCCACCAACAAGGACCTGGAGGAGGAGATCGTCGAAGGGCGCTTTCGAGAGGACCTCTACTACCGGCTGAACGTGGTGCCGCTCCACGTGCCGGCGCTGGCGGAACGCAAGGAAGACATTCCGCTGCTGGTCCGCCACTTCGCCTCCCGCTACTGCGAGGACGACGGGATCGCCGAGAAGGCGTTCGACCCGGCCGCCGTGAAGGCGCTGATCGACCGGCCGTGGCCGGGCAACGTCCGCGAGCTCAAGAACACGGTCGAGCGGCTCTGCATCCTCGCGCCCGGTGACACCGTACGGGACGGCGACATCGCGGCCCTGACCGGGCCGCCGATGCCGCGCGCGAAGGACGGTGACACGGCGGAGGGGCTGATCGATCGCCACGCCTCGTTCGCCGATTACCGGGACGCCGCGGAGAAGGCGTTCATCGAGCGCAAGCTCGTCGAGAACGACTGGAACGTGTCGGAGACCGCGCGTCAGCTCGACATGCAGCGCTCCCACCTCTACAAGAAGATCGAGAAGTACGATCTTTCCCGGGAGGACCAGGAGTGACGGACGCCCCCCGCTACACGGAGCGGATCCGCGCCTCCGCGCGGCGGAACACGTCGTCGAACATCGGCTCGGTCAGCACGCCGGTGAAGGTGTTCTGTTGCGAGGGGTGGTAGGAGGCGATCAGCCGGGGGGCGCAGGGACCGAGATCGATCTCGCGGGCATGGGAGAACCTCGGCTTGGGGGACGGCACCGGATGGCCACGGGCGCGGAAGATCCGAAGCGTGTGGTCGTAGGCGTACTGCCCGAGGGCCACGACCACCGCCAGCTCCGGCAGCAGGTCGATCTCCGCCTCCAGATAGGGCCGGCAGTGGGCGCGCTCCGCGGGCGTGGGCCGGTTGTCCGGCGGCGCGCACCGGACCGCGGCGGTCACGAAGCAGTCGGAGAGGATCAGCCCGTCGCCGCGCGCCTCGCTCTCGGGGCGGTTCGCGAAGCCGAAACCGTGGAGCGCGCGGTAGAGCCATCGGCCCGACTCGTCGCCGGTGAAGATCCGACCCGTGCGGTTGGCGCCGTGGGCGGCCGGCGCGAGACCGACGACGAGCAGCCGGGCCGCCGGGTCTCCCCACCCGGGAACCGGGCGGCCCCAGTACTCCCAGTCCTGGAAGGCGGCCCGCTTCTCCTCTGCCTTCCTCTCGCGCCACTCGACGAGTCGGGGGCAGCGCCGGCAGGTCGTGATCCGCACTTCGAGCTCGGCCAGCTCCGGGGACAGCGCCTCCCCCATGGGGAGCGCGTCCAGCCCGGGCGCCGGCAGCGGGTTCTCGGGCCGGGTTCCTTCGGAGGTCGGGTCTTTGGCGCGCGCCATTGCGGCCAAGGTAGCGCGCCCGCCCGGTTTCGCGAGACGGAGCCGCGGAATGGAGGGTGGCGCGCCTGCGTCGTTGTCCGTGTAAGCCAGGTCACAGACGCCGAGCATGGTAGAGCCTAGGATGCGTGAGATGATTCGATTCCGGTCGCTCCTTCGAGGCGCCGCCCTCTTCCTGAGTGTGGGCGCCTTCGCCGCGATTTTGCCACCGGACCTCTCCGCCCAGTACTTCGGACGCAACAAGGTCCAGTACGAGGACTTCCGCTTCCGCTCCATCCAGACCGAGCACTTCGACGTCTACTACTATCCCGAGATGGAGTCGGCGGCGAGGGACGCCGCCCGGATGGCCGAGCGCTGGTACGGCCGGCTCTCCAGCGTATTCGTCCACGAGTTCGACGAGCGCAAGCCGATCGTCCTGTACGCCGACAAGGCCGACTTCCAGCAGACGAACACGACGCCGGCCTTCATCAGCGAGGCGACGGGCGGCTTCACCGAGGGGATCAAGAACCGGGTCGTGATGCCGTTCGCCGAGACGTACGCGGACACCGACCACGTCCTGGGCCACGAGCTCGTCCACGCGTTCCAGTTCGATCTCGCCCAGCAGGCGCTCCGCAGCGAGGAGGGGCCGGCGGGGATCCAGACGCTGCCGCTGTGGGCGATCGAGGGCCTCGCCGAATACCTCTCCCTCGGCCGCAGCGACGCCCATACCGCGATGTGGATGCGCGACGCGGTGCTTCGCGACGACCTGCCGACGCTCGAGCAGCTCTCGCGGGACCCGCGATTCTTCCCGTACCGCTTCGGCCACGCCTTCTGGGCGTACGTCGGCGGCCGGTGGGGCGACGAGGTGGTGATCGCACTCTATCGGTCGGTGGGCGCGCGCGGGCTGAAGAGCAGCATCCTGCGCACCCTGGGGGTCGACCCGGACACGCTCTCCGCCGAATGGATCGCCGCGTCGAAGGCCCACTATGGCCCCCTGCTCGAAGGGCGAGCCGCGCCCGCCGACGTCGCTCGACTGGTGGAGGTCGAGCGGGAGGACTGGGTGCTCGCGCCGGTGCTGAGCCCGGACGGCCGGCGGGCGGTCTTCATCTCCGGCCTCGACGTCTTCACCTACGACCTCTTCGTCGCCGACGTGGAGAGCGGGCGGGTCCTCGGCAAGCTGGCCAGCGCGTCCCGTGAGCCGCACTTCGACGCCCTCGCGTTCACGAACACCTCGGGCGCGTTCTCTCCGGACGGGCGACGCTTCGCGTTCGTGACCTTCGTCCAGGGCGACAACCGGATCGTGATCGTCGACGTCGAATCCCAGGAGATCCACCGGGAGCTCGCCCTGGGGGACGTCGGGGCCGTCACCAGCCTCGACTGGGCACCCGACGGTCGGACGATCGTCTTCGGCGGGCAGGAGGGGGCCGTCCCCGACCTGTGGCGGGTGGACCTGGAGAC
>JAHWKZ010000016.1 GCA_019347645.1 Gemmatimonadota bacterium
GGTTGATACAATCCGAAGCCGACACCGAGAGCGGTGGCGCCGAGGATCATCGACCCGACGCCTTCGATCCGTGGCAGCAGGACCATGCCCGCCGAGTACAGGATGAGGCCGCCCCATACCATCGGCCCGTCTCCCCAGGCCCGGCTGATCCGCCCGGCCACCAGTCGCACTACCAGCGACGCCGCGCTGTAGGCGAGGAAGAAGAAGCCGAGGTTGAAGGCGAGGGTCTGCTCGAGCCGGATGGGGAGGAAGGTGAAGACGCCTCCGTGGGCGAGCGTGACGAGCAGCAGAGTGGCGGTGGGGACCACGACCTCTCGGCGAAGCAGCGCCGCCCTATAGTCGACGGGCCCCTCGCCGTGGGACGCCCGCCGGGGCTTCGAGAGGCCCGATCCGAACGCCGCGGCTGCGACCGCGCACACGGTCGCCGCGACGAAGAGCCAGGTCCAGCCGAATCGCGCGGCGATCTCGATCCCGAGCGGTGGCCCGAAGGCGAAGGCGAGGATCGACCCGGTCGAGAGGTAGCCGAGGAACTCCGTCCGCCGCTCCGGCGGCGACAGGTCGGTGACCAGGGTCGTCGAGGCGCTCGTGAACGCGGAGAGGCCTGCACCGTGGACGATTCGCACCAGGCAGAGCGCCAGAACCGTCGGGAAGACGACGTAGAGCGGGGACATCACGGCGGCCGTGACGGCGCCGAGAAGCAGCAGCGGCCGGCGGCCTCGCGTATCGACCGCCTTGCCGACCCACGGTCGCACGGCCAGCACGCCCGCGGAGAAGATCCCCACGACGAGCCCCACCTCGACGGGGTCCGCGGCGAGATCCCGCAGGTAGAGCGGGAGGGTGGCGACCAGCATCGAGATCGACAGGAAAAACGCCCCCAGGGCGCCGAAGAGCAGGACGAAATCCCGCCGCGGTGGCCTTTCCCGCGGGGCGGCGGCCCCCACCCTCAGTCCTTCTTCCGCGCGATCGACTTGGGCTGGAGGAAGAAGAGCAGGTAGTCCTTGCCGCCCGCCTTCGAATCGGTCCCCGACATCTGGAAGCCGCCGAAGGGATGGACGCCCACGAGCGCCCCGGTGCACTTGCGGTTGATGTACAGGTTGCCGACGTGGAACTCGCGCTTGGCACGCTCGATCTTCTCCGGGTCGGTCGTGTACACCCCTCCGGTCAGGCCGTACTCGGTGTCGTTGGCGATCGCCAGCGCATCGTCATAGTCCTTGGCCTCGATCACCGCCAGGACCGGACCGAAGATCTCCTCCTGGGCGATCCGAGCGCGTGGATCGACGCCAGCGAAGATCGTCGGCTGGATGAACCAACCCTCGGAATCGTCCGCCTTGCTGCCCAGCACCAGCGCGCCCTCGTTCTTCCCGATCTCGATGTACTCGGTCACCTTGTCGAACTGCGACTTCGAGACGACCGGCCCCATCCACGCCCCTTCGGTGACCTTCCCGGGCTCGATCCGGCCCGCGCGCTGGACCAGTCGCCTCAGGAATTCGTCGTAGATCGCCTCGTCGACGATCGCCCGCGAGCACGCCGAGCACTTCTGGCCCTGATACCCGAAAGCGCTGACCGCGACCCCCTCGACGGCTTCGTCGAGATCGGCGTCGGCGTCGACGATGATGGCGTCCTTGCCCCCCATCTCGGCGATCACCCGCTTGATCCACATCTGGCCGGGCTGCCGGACGGCGGCGCGTTCGACGATCTCGAGGCCCACCTGCTTGGAACCCGTGAAGGAGACGAACCGGACGAGCGGGTGCTCGACCATCCGGCGGCCGACGACGGTGCCGGGGCCGGTGACGAAGTTCAGCACCCCGGCCGGCAGTCCCGCCTCGTCCATCACCTCGACCAGCTTCCAGGCGATGGTCATCGCCTCGCCGGCGGGCTTGAGGACCACGGGGTTGCCGGCCACGATGGCGGCGACCGTCATGCCGGTGGTGATCGCCAGCGGAAAGTTCCAGGGCGGGATGATCGCGCCCGGCCCGAGCGGCAGGTAGACGACCTCGTCCTCCTCGGGAGGATACTCCGCAAGCGGATACGGGTCGTAGGCGTAGTGCATCATGAGCCGCGCGTAGTAGTCGCAGAAGTCGATGGCCTCGGCGACGTCGGCGTCGGCCTCGGCCCAGGCCTTGCCGACCTCCCACACCATCCACGCCGCCAGCTCGAGGCGCCGGCGGCGCATGATGTCGGCGGCTCGGAACAAGAAATCGGCCCGGTCTACGGCGGGAACGTCCCTCCAGGCGTGGAACGCCTCGTCGGCGGCCTCGACCGCCCTGTCGGCGTGCGCTTCGTCGCCCCGGGGGAACACGCCCACGACCTGCTCGGGGTCGGCCGGATTGGTCGAGCGCTGTTTTTCCTCCAGCCGAACGTCGTCGCCGCCGATCCGGTTCGGATACTCCCGACCGAGCTGGCTCTCGACCTCGTCGATCGCCGCCTCCATCCGGGCCTTCGTATCGGGGTCGGAGAAGTCGTGATACGTCTCCGGCGCGTAATCGGCGAGCCGCGCCTCCAGGCTCTCCGGTTCGGTCGACCGCGCGGCCGACTCGGTGACGGCGGCGGGGGCGGCGGCGCGCTGGCTCTCGGTGGCGGGATCGCTCATCGGAACGTCCTTTCGGAGGATATCGAGATCGTCGTCTTCTCAAAGGTCCGCGCGGGGGGAAGGGCAGTCAACCGGAGACCGCCGCGGCCCACCTCCCCCCGAGTGCGCCCCCCGTCCCCCGTGACTACGTTGGGCCGCATGGGACGCGAGTTGTCGGGCCGGGTCGTCGCCATCACCGGAGCTTCGAGCGGGATCGGGGCCGCCGCCGCGGTGGCCTGCGCGAGGCGCGGAATGCGGGTGGGGCTGTTCGCCCGCCGCGTCGGTCGGCTCCACGAGGTCGCCGGGGAAGTCCGCGAGGCGGGCGGCGAGGCCGAGGTCGTGATCGGCGACGTACGCGACCGGCAGGCGGTCTTCGCCCTCGTCGAGGCCGTCACCCGGCGGTGGCGCCGACTGGACATCATGGTCGCGAACGCCGGCTTCGGCATCGCGGCGCCGGTCGCCGAGACGCCGCCGGAGGAGGTCCGCGAGATCTTCGACGTCAACGCCATCGGCACCGTCTGGGCGATCCAGGCGGCCTGGCCGATCTTCGAGATCGAGCGCCGCGGTCACCTCGTCCTGGTGTCGAGTGGAGCCGCGCTCCACGGCATTCCCGCGAACGCCCTCTACAGCGCGACCAAGGCGGCCCAGCGGAACCTGGCCGAGGGGCTGAAGGTCGAGGCCGAGGCGATCGGGGTGGACGTCTCGGTGATCCTACCGATCGTGACCGAAACGGATTTCCGGCGGAACCTCCGCGACCACACGGGCGGTAGGAGGGAGCGGGCGGACGCGAGGATCGGCGGCCCGCGCCAGAGCTCCGAGGAGGTGGCCGAGGCGATCGTCGCTTGCCTGGCCTCGCCGAAGTTCGAGGTCTATCCATACCGGCCGGCCCGGCTGCTGCCGTTCCTCGAAGCGGTGTCGCCGGCGCTGACCGAGCGGATCCTGCGCTATCCCGAGTACTACCGCCGCCAGACGGGCTCGAAGTAGCCGTTCGCGGCGCCCTCTACGACCGGTGACGACACGAGATTGAAACCCTTTCACCGTTTCGCGCGTCGAATGGGATAGACGCGACGCTCCGTTCTTCGAACGGGCCGTCCAGCGTGCTAGAACCCGGTGCTCGTTCCATCGAGACGTCGAACCGCGCCCGGCTCATCGATGGCGACTCTCTGGCCCTGTGGGAAGGAGAGCGTCATGGCGAAAGTCTGGCCCGTTCGCGAGTTACTCGTGCCTTTTCACCTCTTGATCGCGGCGGCCCTCGCCGCGTGCGCGTCCGCTCCGCCCGGTCCGTCCTCGGAGATCGACGCGCCGGTCGCCCCCAGCCATCTCACCGTCGCCCTCGATCCGGCGGGCGCCTTCGTCCTCGAATGGCGAGACAACTCCATCGACGAGACGTCGTTCCTCCTCGTCGAGGACTGCGGGGATTCTCGTGGCTGGGTGGCCGCGGTCGGACAGGATCAGACCCGGGTGATCCTGAAAAAGGCCGTCCCGGAGACGACCTGCTCGTTCGTGATCTTCGCCGCGAACGGGGGCGGGCTCTCGAGCCCGAGCAACGTGGCGACGATCGGAGACGTGTCGGTGCTCCTGCCGATACTGACGAAGGTCGACCGACCTTAGGGGGATCGGGTCTCGACGGTCTTCAGGTGCGGGTCGCGTCGGCCTTCGTGCCGGACGCGATCTCGACGAATCGCCGGTGGAGCCGGTCGTCACCGACGAGCTCGGGATGGAAGGTGGCAACCAGGGCGCGATCGGCTTCGGCGAGGACGATCTCGCCGTCGACCGTCGCCAGCGGGCTCATCCCTCGGCCGATCCTCTCGATCGCCGGAGCGCGGATGAAGACCGCCTTCAGCGGCCCCCCGTCGAGGCCATCGACCTCGAGCTGGGTGACGAAGGAGTCCACCTGCCTGCCATAGGCGTTGCGGCGGACGGTCATGGGGAGGAGCGAGAGGTGGGGCGCGGGGGCACCGATCACCTCGTCGGCCGCGAGGATCGCGCCGGCGCAGGTACCGAAGATCGGCATCCCCTCCTCCCAGCGGCCCCGGATCGCCTCCAGGAGACGCTCCCAGTCGAGAAGGGTCCGGAACGTCGTGGACTCGCCGCCGGGCAGGACGAGCCCGTCGAGCCCCTCGAGGTCCTCGGGTCGCTTCACCCATCGAGCGCGGGCGCCGGTCCGTTCGAGCGCGGCGGCGTGCTCGGCCACGTCGCCCTGGACGGCCAGCACCCCGATCGTGGGGCGGACGGCCTCCTCGGCGGGGGTCGTGGGGGAGCCCGTCTCGTCCCGGGGCCGCCCGTTGCGCCGGACGGCCGGGTCGCCGGGCTTCGGCAGGTCGGCGATGCGCGTCATGCCGGCGCCGACCCCCTCAGGTGGAGCGGGTCTGCATCAGCTCGTGCTCCTCGAGCCGCTCGAGCCCCTCCATCGCCGCTTCGGCGCCGAGCTCCTCGGAAATCCGCGCCAGGATGTCGGGATCGTCGTAGTGGGTGGTGGCCAGGACGATCGCCCGGCCGTAGGCCTCGGGATCGGCGCTCTTGAAGATTCCGCTGCCGACGAACACGCCGTCGGCGCCCAGCTGCATCATCAGCGCCGCGTCGGCCGGCGTGGCGATGCCCCCGGCGGCGAAGTTCACCACCGGCAGCCGGCCGGTCCCGGCCACCTCGACGACCAGGTCCACCGGGGCACCGATCTCCTTCGCATAGACGAACCGCTCGTCGGGCTCCATGGACGTCAGCTCCCGGATCTGACCCATCACCCGGCGCAGGTGGCGGACCGCCTCGACGATGTTGCCGGTGCCGGGCTCGCCCTTGGTGCGGATCATCGACGCGCCTTCGGCGATCCGGCGAAGCGCCTCGCCCAGGTCGCGGGCGCCGCAGACGAACGGGACGGTGAACGCCCGCTTGTCGATGTGGTGGGTCTCGTCGGCCGGGGTGAGGACCTCGGACTCGTCGATGTAATCGACCCCGAGCGCCTCCTCGATCCGGGCCTCCACGAAATGACCGATCCGGCACTTCGCCATGACCGGGATGGAGACGGCGTCGAGGATCGCCCTGATCTTCACGACCGGAGCCATCCGCGCCACGCCTCCGGCGGCGCGGATGTCGGCCGGCACGCGCTCGAGGGCCATCACGGCCACCGCGCCCGCCTCCTCGGCGATTCGCGCCTGATCGGCGTCGACGACGTCCATGATGACGCCGCCCTTCAGCATCTGGGCGAGGCCGCGCTTGACCTCCGGCGTGCCGGTCTCCTTGTCGGTCGGAGTCATGTGCAGAAGATACATGCCCTCGGCGGCGCCACAAAGGGGCGAGGAGCGCGTTTGACTTGACCGGTCGGGGCTCGAGATTCCGGATCCATGCTGCGATCCATACCGGCCGAGCCGCGTCGGATCCTCGTGGTCCGACTGGGCTCCCTCGGCGACGTCGCGCGCGTGCTGCCGATGCTGGCCGGTCTCCGCGCGCGCTTCCCGAGCGCCGAGATCGACTGGGTGGTGCAGAAGCGGGCGGTGGACCTGCTCGCCGGTCATCCCCAGCTCGATCGCGTCTTCGTCGTGCCGTTCCGCCGCTGGAGGGACGTGGTCTCGATCGAGGCGTGGCGGCTCGCCCGGGGGATGCGCGCGCGGGAGTACGATCTGATCCTCGATTTCCAGGGGTCGATGAAGGGTACGGTGGCCGCCCTCCTCGCGAGTCGGCGCTCGGTCCGGGTCGGCTGGAGCCCGCTGCACGCGGAGGAGGGGACGTTCCTCCTCTTCCACGGTCATCGGACGCCTCCAGGCAGGCGCGTGAACCGGCACCTGCGCTTCCGGTGCCTCGTCGACTGGCTCGACGTTCCGGACGTGCCCGGCGAGCCGCCGACCTACGGCGACGACGACGTGCGGCCGGTGGATGGGTTCGTCGCAAGGAGCCCCGACCTGCCGCGGCCCTGGATCCTGATCTACCCGTGGACCAGCACGGCGGGATCCCACCGTCGCTGGGACCTGGACCGGATGCGGCGCGCCACCCGGGAGCTGGCGGAGCGCACGGGGGGAACCGCGCTGGTCGGATGGGGGCCGGCCGAGGAGGCGGCGGCGCGGGCGTTCGCGGATTCGGTGGAGGGGTCGGTCCTCGCGCCGCGGACGACGATCCGCGGGCTGTGCTACCTGCTCGAGCGGTGCGACCTCTACGTGGGGGTGAACACCGGTCCGATGCACCTCGCGGCGCTGGTCGGCGCGCCCGTGGTGGCGGTCTTCGGCGCGCGCTCCGACCCCGGGATCCACGCCCCGATCGGTTGGAGGGGAGCGGTCGAGGTGATCGCCACGCCGGAGGCGCGCGAGCTCCGCGCCTGGGAGCGGCGTGGCCTGGAGCCCTTCGACTGGCCCGACCCCGGAACGGTCGTGGAGGCCGCGCACCGGCTCCTCGCCGAGGCCGCCGCCCGGGACGACCTCCCCTAGCCGGTCAGGCTTCCTGGCGCAACGTCGCCAGGACGGAGTAGTCCTCGAGCGTCGTCGTGTCGCCGATCTCCTCCTTGCCGGCGGCGATGTCCTTCAGGAGACGCCGCATGATCTTGCCGCTCCGCGTCTTCGGGAGCGCCTGGGCGAAGCGGACCTCGGCCGGGCGGGCGAGAGCGCCGATCCGCCGGACGACGTGCTCGCGGAGCTCGGACCGCAGCGTCTCGTCGGACTCCACGCCACCGCCCACCGTGACGAAGGCCACGATCGCCTGGCCCTTGATCTCGTCCGGACGCGCCACGACCGCCGCCTCGACCACCGCTTCGTGGGACACGAGGGCGCTCTCGATCTCGGCCGTTCCCAGCCGGTGGCCGGCGACGTTGATGACGTCGTCGACCCGGCCGACGATCCACACGTAGCCGTCCTCGTCGATCTGGGCGCCGTCGCCGGTGAAGTACCACCCCCGCTCCTCGTAGCGCGACCAGTACTGGCTCCGGTACCGCTCGTCGTCGCCCCAGAGGGTGCGGAGCATCGAGGGCCAGGGCCGCTTGATCACCAGATACCCCCCGCTGCCCGGCCCCACGCTCTCGCCGGCGTCGTCCACCACGTCGGCGTCCACTCCGAAGAACGGAACCGTGGCCGAGCCCGGCTTGGTGGGAACCGCGCCCGGGAGCGGGGTGATCATGATCGAGCCGGTCTCCGTCTGCCACCAGGTGTCGACGATCGGGCAGCGCTCCTTGCCGATCACCCGGTGGTACCACATCCACGCCGCTGGATTGATCGGCTCTCCCACGGTGCCGAGGAGCCGAAGCGAGGAGAGATCGTGCTTTGCCGGCCACTCTTCGCCCCATTTCATGAAGGCGCGGATCGCGGTGGGGGCGGTATAGAAGATCGTCACCTCCAGGTCCGCGACGATCTCCCACAGCCGATCCGGCTCCGGATGATCCGGAGCCCCCTCGTACATGATGGCCGTGGCGCCCGCTGCGAGCGGGCCGTAGACGACGTAGGAGTGCCCGGTGACCCATCCGACGTCGGCCGTGCACCAGAAGACGTCGTCCTCCTTCAGGTCGAAGACGCTCTTCATGGTCAAGGTAGCGCCGAGCAGGTAGCCGCCGGAGGTGTGGAGGATTCCTTTGGGCTTCCCGGTCGTCCCCGAGGTGTAGAGGATGAAGAGCGGGTGCTCGGCGTCGACCGCCGCGGGGGGCGCCCCCCGCGGAGCGTCCCGGACGAGGTCGCTCCACCAGACGTCGCGCTCGTCGTTCCAGGCGACCTCCACGCCCGTCCTCCGCAGGACGACGACGTGCTCGACCGTGGGGCATTCGGCGACGGCCTCGTCCACGTTGTCCTTCAGCGGCACGATCTTGCCGCGGCGCCAGCCGCCGTCAGCGGTGAGCACCGCCTTCGCGCCGGCGTCGTTCACCCGGTCCTTGATCGCCTCGGCGCTGAATCCTCCGAAGATGACGCTGTGGACCAGACCGAGGCGGGCGCACGCCAGCATCGCGATCGCCGTCTCGGGGACCATAGGCATGTAGATCGCCACGCGGTCCCCGGCCAGCAGCCCGAGGCTCTCCAGCGCCGCGGCGAACCGCTCCACGGCCGCGTGGAGCTCTCGGTAGGTGAGGGTCCGCTGTTCGCCCGGCGGCTCGCCGACCCAGTGGATGGCCACCTTGTGGCCCCGGGTCTCGAGGTGGCGGTCGAGACAGTTGGCGGAGACGTTGAGCATTCCGCCTTCGAACCACCGCGCGTGCGGCGGATCCCAGGTCAGCACCCGGTCCCACGGCTCGATCCAGTCGATCTCGGCCTCGGCCAGGCGGCCCCAGAATCCCTCGGGATCCGCGATCGACTCACGGTAGAGGCGCCGGTACTCGTCCATGGAGCCGATGCGGGCGTCACGCGCGAATTCGGGCGGGGGCGGGAAGCGGCGCTGCTCGTCGAGAAGCGGGTCGAGATCCGTCACGGCTCTTCCTCCGGTCCAGGAAGCACGACGGCCGCCCCGGAACGGGACGGCCGCGCGCTGTTCAACGGTGGGTCACGACGGTGGAACGCGCCGATCACATCTGATGGGTCGTATCCATCAACATCGTGTCGGCCAGGGTGTCCCCCGTCAACGGCGCCGTCTCGGGAGCCGGCGGAGGCGTGGTCAGAGCGGTGTCGGCGGGGGTCAGTTCCTCTTCACCCTCGTCGGCCCCCTCTGCGCAGGCGCCGAGGCCCAGCGCGAGCGTGAAGGCGAACACGGGAACCAGCTTCCAGAACCGCATGCAAGGCCTCCCTCTCAAGGTCCTTGGTAGAGAAAAAGTCGTTCTCTCGTTGGAGGCGATCGGATGGTGCGTCGCCCCGGGCTTCCGATGAGTATGGGCGACCCCGGCCCTCGCCGTCAAGGCATAGCGGTCCCGAGGTGAGCGGGAGAGGCATCCGGAGCCCTTGTCCGCGTTCGTCCACAGTGGTTAGTCTAGGTTCGTGAGAACGGACACTTCGAGTGATCGCCGTTCCGGCGCGCGGCTCGCATCCGTTCGGTGGCGGTGGTTCCGTCTCGCGATCGTGGCCGTGATCCTCCTCGCCGCGCTGATCGCCGTTCGTCAGGCGGACCTCCCCAGGGGCGCGGGCGAAGTCCGGGCGGCGCTGGACGGCCTCGGCCCCTGGGCCGCGGCGGCTCTCCTCGGGACATTCGTCCTGAGGCCGCTCCTGCTGCTTCCGATCACCCCGCTGTGGATCGCGGCCGGGGCGCTCCTCGGATGGGTCGAGGGGACCGCCTTCGCTCTGGCCGGCACGAGTCTCGGCGCCGCCCTCGGTTTCGCCGTCGCTCGAACCTTCGGACGAGGGTGGGTGGAGGAGCGCCTGGGCTCGCGGCTTCCACGGTGGACGCGCATGTCGGACGGCGAGGGGCTGCGGACGGTGCTGGCGCTGCAGCTGACCCCGGTCATGCCCCATGATCTGATCAACGCCATGGCCGGCGTGTCGCGTATGCCCTACCGCGCGTTCGCCCTGGGAAGCCTCCTCGGCACGTTGCCGATCATCGGGGTCTACGCCTACGTGGGGCAGGCGGTCTGGTCGATCCCCTCGTCGGAATTCTGGGCCGCGATGGCCATCCTCACCACCATGACGCTCCTGATGCTGGCCTGGAATCGTCGGCAGGCGCGGCGCCGGGCGGCCAGCCTGTCGGCCCGATGGGAACCGATCCCGGAGGTGGAGCCATGAAGCGAGGAGGATTCGTCGCCGCCGCGATCCTGACGGTCGCGGTGGCGATATCGTGCGATCGCGGCGAGGACGGCGGCATCGAGATCGGTGACGACACGCTCCGGACGGAGGTGCCCGAAGACGCCGCCGAGCGGTTGGAGCGGACCGGTCGCGCGGTCGGCGGCGCGGTGGGCGAGGCGCTCGAGGAGACCGGGCAGGCGATCGAGGCCGCGGGGGAGAGAATCCAGGAGGAAGCCGGCGACACGCTGGACTCCTGAGGGTTCGCTACCGGAGGCCCGAGATCTCCATCCACTGCAACGTCACCCCCATCAGCTCGGCGATGGCCTCCGTCTCGTTCCTGGCGACGTGGGCCGAGTCGAACCAGACCAGGCGCTTCGGCTCGCGGGCCGCATCGTAGAGCGCCACCACGCTCTCGTGCGGGATCAGCGCGTCCCCGGTCGCGTTCACCATCAGGAGCGGGCGCGGGGCGATGGCCTCGACGTACCTCGTGGGCTCGAGCGGCGCCATCGCCCACTCCACCAGGGTGGCGACGACCGGGACGAGCCGGGCCGGCATTCGGTCCCCGTACGCGTGGGCGAAGATGGTGGAGATGTCGCCGCCGCCGTGGAGGAGGGCGATCCCCGAGACGCGGCGATCGGTGGCGACCGCGGCCACCGTGAAGGGGACCCCGAGACTCACGCCCACGATCGTGACCCGGCTCGGGTCGACGTCCTGGCGGGCGTAGAGGTACTGGGTCGCCAGGAGCAACGCGGCCGGGGTCTCGAACGCGGCTTCGCGGAGCGCCGGAACGCGCCGCACCCAGTCCCATCCGGAGAGACCGCGGCGCGGCCCGTGATACGGATACTCGACGCTGGCCACCACGAGATCGCCGGTCTCCGGAGGTATCTCGGCCGCGCGTCTCCCGGTCCGGAAGCCGCCCATCAGGATGATCGCCGGCCTGAGCTCCCCGTCGGACCGTTCCGCCGCCCGGACTCGGAGCAGGACCTCGAGGCCGGAGTCGCTGACCAGGGTCACGTCCGTCACCAGCTTTCCGTCCGGTCCGTAGCCGATCCCGGTCGAGTCCCGGACGGCGACGAGCTCCCCGGCCTCCCGGGCGAACAGAGGTCGGTAGTCCTGACGGCGGTACCCCCACAGCCCGGCGGCGCCCACCAGGACCACGGCCAGCGCGACGAGGCATCCCACCCGTCTCACGAGCACGCCCGGCGGACCGGTTGACGAGCGTCTCGCTCGGCGGCTATCGTGCGTCTCCCGTGACCGGCTTTCGATCGGAACGATCCAATTCTGCCCGTCCCCTCCACGCACGCCAAGGTGAAAGTTCGCCCGTCCCCCGACAAGCCGGGCCGCCGATGGCGGCTGGGCTCGCGGCGGGACTTCTGCTCGCCGCCGGATGCGCCGCCTTCGCCGGCTCCGGCGAGGAGCGTCCTCCGGGGCCGGTGAGGGTGCCGGCCGAGTCGATCCCGGCGGCAGCGTTTCGACCCGCGGTCGGCGTCGACTCGCTCGCCGGCTCGCTGCTCGCGCGCTCCGAGAGCCTTCCGATCGACTCCCTGGCCGCGCTCGAGGCGGAGATCCGCGATTGGCTGGCCCGGCTCGAGTACCAGGACCCGGCGCTGGCCCCGATGGACCGGTCTCCCGGCCCCTTCTTCCGGCACTACCGGGGGCGGCTCCTCGACGCCCTCGGGGTCGCCGCCCTGCGGCGGGGCGACCTCCGGCAGGCCGAAGCAGCGCTGCGATCCGCCGTGACCGAGATCCACAGCCGGGGCACGACGTCCGGCTACGCGCGCCACTTCCTCCATCTGGGCGACGTCCTGGCGGAGCGCGGCCGCTGGCGCGAGGCGGCGGAGGCCTATCTCGCCGCGGAAGTGCGCGGGATGGGCGAAGTCGCCACGCCCGGGCTCGAGGCCGCCTGGCGGCGCTCCCGAGGCTCGCGCGCGGGACTTGATCGCGCCCGGGAGGCCGAGCGCGCACGAGTCGAGGACGAACGTCGCCAGGAGGTCGTCTCCGGCATCCTCCACGAGCCCCTGCCTTCCTTCGCCTGGCCGCGCCGCACCGGTCCTCCGCTCTCCAGCGCCGAGCTCCTCGGAGCCCCGGCCGTCATCGCGGCCTGGGCGCCGGGATGCTGCCCGGATTGGCCCGCCGCTCTGGCGCCGCTGGCCACCCGACTCGCGGCCCGGGGCGCCGCGCTCGTACCCGTCTGGCTGGACGAGGATCCCGCCGCGGCGGGCCCGCTCGCCGATCTCCCCATCCTGGTCCCGCCGAACTCCGCGGAGGCCCGCCGCAGTCTCGGCCTGGCGCGCCTCCCCGCGCTCCTGGTCGTGGACGCCGCCGGTCGGATTCGGTACCGTCATGCCGGGCACGCGGCCGAGCCGCTCCCCGTCGACGACGTCATCCTCCAGATCGATCACCTCGAGCGCCGACGGACCGGCTCCGCGGCGCCCGCCGCGAACCCCGTTCGGGAGGCTCGATGAACGACGAGACCAGGGTCGAGGAGGCGCCCGTCACTCGAAAGGGAAAGGGGCTGCCGCCCGAGGCGTACGAGGAGATCCCGGGCCTCGAATACGAGCCGTACATTCCGGCCTCCGCGTCGTTGCCCGAGTTCACGCTGCGGGCGGTTCTGATCGGTGCGGTCGTGGGCATCGTCTTCGGCGCGGCGAACGCCTACCTCGGTCTCAAGGTCGGCCTCACCGTCAGCGCGTCGATCCCGGCGGCGGTGATGGGCGTGGCCGTCTTCCGGGTGTTGAAGGGCGGCTCGATCCTCGAGGGGAACATGGTCCAGACCGTCGGCTCGGCCGGCGAGTCGCTGGCCGCCGGGGTGATCTTCACGATCCCGGCGCTGTTCATCTTCGGCCTGGCCCCCTCCCAGATCCTGATCTTCACGCTCGCCTCGCTGGGGGGCCTGCTCGGCGTGCTGTTCATGATCCCGCTCCGGCGCTATCTGATCCGCGACGAGCACGGACGGCTCCCCTATCCCGAGGGCACGGCGTGCGCCGAGGTGCTGGCCGCCGGCGACACCGGAGGTGCGAAGGCCAGACTGCTGTTCAGCGGCCTCGGGGTCGGTGGCGTCTACCAGTACCTGGTCAACGGCAACGCGCTGTCGCTCTGGGAAGGCGAGCCGAGCTTCCGGATCACCGGCTATCCGAGGGCCGAGGTCGGGGTGGCGGCCACCCCCGAGCTACTCGGCGTGGGCTACGTCATCGGCCCGAAGATCAGCGCGATCCTGCTGGCCGGCGGGGTGATCGGCTGGCTCGTTCTGATCCCGGCGATCGCCACCTTCGGGGCCACCGCCAGCGCTCCGTTGTATCCGGAGACCGAGATGCTGATCCGGGACATGGAGCCGGGGCAGATCTGGAACCGCTACATCCGCTACATCGGAGCCGGCGCGGTGGCCTTCGGGGGCCTCGTGACGCTGTTGCGGGCCTTGCCGGTCATCTGGCAGTCGTTCAAGGTCGGCCTCGGCGGCCTGCGCGAGACGGCCGGGGAGGCCGCGGCCCGGCGCACCGACGACGACCTCTCGTTCAGGCTCGTGGTCGGCGGCGCGCTCGGGATCGGCCTGATCCTGGCGCTCCTGCCGCCTTCGCTCGCTCCCGTGGGACCGCTGGGGGCCCTCCTGATGGTCCTCTTCTCGTTCTTCTTCGTGACCGTCTCCTCGCGGATCGTGGGGCTGATCGGAACCTCGTCGAACCCGGTCTCCGGGATGACCATCGCCACGCTGCTGGTGACCGCGCTGATCTTCGTCGCCCTCGGGAGGACCGAGACCGCCGTGGGCGATCCCCGCATGGCGATCCTGCTGGTGGGCGCGGTGATCGCGATCAGCGCGGCGATCGCCGGCGACACCTCCCAGGACCTCAAGACGGGCTTCCTGATCGGCGCCACGCCGCGCCGCCAGCAGTGGGGCGAGATGATCGGCGTGCTGACCAGCGCCACGGTGATGGGCGCGGTGCTGCTGGTCCTCCATGGCGGCCTCGGGATCGGCTCCGAGGAGTTGCCGGCCCCGCAGGCCACCCTGATGGCCCTGGTGATCGACGGGGTGGTGAACGCCGATCTCCCGTGGGCGCTCGTGGTGGTGGGCGTGTTCATCGCGGCGGTCTTCGAGATGCTGGGGCTGCCCTCCCTGGCCCTCGCCGTCGGGCTCTACCTGCCGCTCTCGCTCACCACGCCCATCATGGCGGGCGGGCTCGTCCGGCTTCTCGTGGAGAAGCGAAACGAGGGCGAGGAGCGTCGCGAGAAGCGCGAGAACGGAGTGCTCTTCGCCTCGGGTCTGATCGCGGGCGCGGCGGTCGTGGGCGTGCTGATCGCCGGACTGGTCTTCGGGGCCGAGCAGTCGGTCGCGGTGCGGTCGTTCCAGGATGCGGTGACCGGCCTCACCGGCGGCGCCGGAGCGGTCGTGTCGCTCGCCGTCTTCCTGGGTCTGGCCGGCCTGCTCTGGTGGGTCGCCGAGCGGGCCCGCACCGGGGGTGGCATCGAGGACATCCAGCGAGCCGAGGAGATGTGACGATGGACGAATCGAACACCGAAAAGGAGTCGGTATGAACGTCTACGACAGCGAATCGATCCGGAACGTGGCTTTCGTCGGACACGGCGGATCCGGCAAGACCACCCTCGTCAACGCGATGGCGTACCTGGCCGGATCCACCTCCCGAATGGGCTCGGTCGAGCAGGGCAGCGCTCTGACCGACTTCACCCCCGACGAGATCGAGCACCAGATCTCCGTCCACGTGGCGCTGGCCCACGCCCGGTTCATGGACGCCAAGCTCAACCTGATCGACACGCCGGGATATCTCGATTTCGCCGGCGAGGTGAAAGCCGGGCTCCGGGTGGCCGACGCCGCCTGCGTGACCGTCAGCGCGGTGGCCGGCGTCGAGGTCGGCACCGAGCGCGTGTGGAGCTACGCCGACGAGGAGAAGCTTCCCCGGTTCGTGTTCGTCAACGGGATGGACAAGGAGCACGCCGACTTCGACACCGTCTATCGGCAGATCCGCGACACCCTGACGGCGCGCGCGATCCCGGTCGAGATCCCCATCGGTCAGGGATCCGACTTCCACGGGCTGGTCAACCTCTTCAGCGAGAAGGCCCACCTCTACAAGGACGGCACCAAGGGCGAGCGGGAGATCGGCGAGATCCCGGATGAGGTGCGCGAGCGCTACGAGAGGTTCCGGCGCGAGCTGATCGAGACCGTCGCCGAGACCGACGACACGCTGATCGAGCGGTACCTCGAGGGCGAGGAGCTCTCCCGCGAGGACGTGCTGACGGCCATGAAGGCGGGGATGAAGCGCGGGGAGCTGGTGCCGGTCTTCTGCGGCTCGGCGGCGCGGCTCCAGGGGGTGCGTTCGCTGCTGCAGAAGGTGGTGGAGCTGGCGCCGAAGCCGACCGAGCGGCCCGACGTGCGGGGGACCAGGCCGAACTCCGACGAGAAGGTGTTCCTCGAGCCCAGGGAATCTTCCCCGCTGTCGGCCCTCGTGTTCAAGACGACGACCGAGCCCCATGTGGGCGAGCTCTCCTACTTCCGCGTCTTCAGCGGGGCGATCGACAGCGGCCAGGACGTCCACAACTCGAGCCGCGGCCACGACGAGCGGCTGGCGCACATCGCGATCATGCAGGGCCACGACCGCGTCGAGGTGCCGAGGCTGGCCTGCGGCGACATCGGCGTGGTCCCCAAGCTCAAGGGGACCCACACCGGCGACACGCTGTGCGACAAGTCCAGTCCCGTCGTGCTCCGCGGGATCCGCTTCCCGACGCCGGTGATCGCGGTCGCGATCGAGCCCGAGCGCGAGGGCGAGGAGGAGAAGATCGGCAGCGCGATGTCGAAGCTCCACGAGGAGGACCCCACCTTCGTCCACGCGTACAACCCGGAGCTCGGCCAGACGATCATCCGCGGGATGGGGGAGCTCCACCTCCAGGTCGTGCTCGAGCGGATGGAGCGGAAGTTCAACGTCCGGGCGACCATGCTCCAACCGAAGATCGCCTACCGGGAGACGATCCGGTCGAGCGGGGAGGCGCAGGGCCGCTATAAGAAGCAGACCGGCGGACGCGGTCAGTTCGGCGACTGCTGGATCCGGCTGATCCCGCTGGAGCGCGGGCAAGGCTACGAGTTCGTCGACCAGATCACCGGCGGGGCGATCCCGAACAAGTTCATCCCGGCCGTCGACAAGGGGATCCAGGAGGCGATGAGCAAGGGGGTGATCGCGGGCTATCCGGTGGTGGACGTTCGGGTGGAGCTCTTCGACGGCTCCTACCACTCGGTCGACTCCTCGGAGATGGCGTTCAAGATCGCCGGGTCTATAGCCTTCCAGGCCGCCGCCGAGCGATGCAGGCCGGTGCTGCTGGAGCCGATCATGGAGGTGACCGCGATGACGCCCGACGAGTACCTGGGCGACGTGATCGGCGACCTCAACCAGCGGCGCGGACGGGTGCTGGGGATGGAGCCGATGGGGACGGGGAAGCAGAAGGTGAGCGCGATGGTGCCGCAGGCGGAGCTCTACCGCTACTCGACGACCCTGCGGTCGCTGACGCAGGGGCGCGGCGACCACACCCGCTCGTTCCACGGGTACGAGGAGGTGCCGGGGCACATCGCGGAGAGGATCGTCGAGGAGGCGGAGACGGAGCGGGAGGGGGCGGCGATCCGGCACTGAACGGGGCCGCCGTCCCCCGGGCACCGGGCCTGGATCAGGTCGCACAAGCAGGATCCACAGGAAGAGCCAGAGTCGTCCTCGGACGGCCGACCTTTCGACCGCCGGATCGAAGCGCCTGGAAAACCAGCGAGGCACGGGTCAACCGACGTGGCTTCGCTCGCGTTTGTACGCCGATGGGTCGTGTCACCTTCTTCATCTTGTGCGTGTCGGCCGCCCTCGGATGTTCGCCGGATGGACCGGCGGGTCCGCAGCCCCTTCCGGAGAGACTCGTGGAGGTCGTGGGGCCGCGGGTCGGTATCGCGGCGGTGGCGGTCGCCTTGGGCCACCAGGGAGGTGGGTTCTTCGACAACTTCCTTCCCTGCACCCGCCGCGGCCTCATCCACTACGTGAACTCCGAGCTCGGGCGACGGGCGACGTTCCACGGGTGCGACCTCGGAGACGGGGTCGTCGTGGACGGGGCCGCCGAGGTCCGCTGGGCGGGCCCGGGTTTGCGGCTCGAGCGCGGCGAGTCGTTCTGCAGCTTTATCCCCGACCCGGTCTGCGCCGCTTCCCTGGAGCTGATCGGCTCGCTGGCGGTGACCGGCGAGGGGTGGAGCGTGAGGGTCGAGCGCTTGCGGATCGACGACCTCGTGATCGGCCCGGCGGGGACCCCGTTCGTCCCCGACATGGGCATCTGGACGGGGGGCTCGGGAGGGTTCGAGTCGATGGTCGTGAGGCTGGCGGGTGAAACGATCGAGGCGAGCGATCCGGCCCTGCCCACCCGGGTCTTTCCACCCGGCGGAGCTCTGGAAGAGATCGCGATTCCCGGTCGCGGCGTGGACGGGTTGACGGCGGCGGACGTGCACCGCCTCGCCTGGCTCGGCCTGGCCGACCTCGCGCGGATCCTCCTCGACGAGGCGTCTGATTTCCCCACCCGGCGAGGGGGGAGCGATCCGCCTCCACGGGCTCCGTACGTCGAAGAGCTCTCGTGCGGCACGATGGCTGTCTCGTTCGAGCCCGATACCGGTCGGCCCGTGATCGAGGCCGACTTCCGGGGATGCGACATCCACGGGCTCCTGTACTCCGGCCTCTTCCGGTTCCGATGGCAGGCGTCGGGGTCGGAGCCGCGTGCAGCGGAGCTCGTCGTCGAAGGATCGCTGGAGATTTCCGGAGGCGTTCCCACCGTCCTCCTTCGCGGCGCGCGATGGAGCGTCGAAACCCCTGCCGACCTTGCGGGCACGGCCCGGGTCTCGGGCGAGATGGTCGGCGAAGCGGGTCGAGTGGTATTCGACGATCGGCTCGAGGTCGACGATTGAGCGTCTGCAGAGCGGCACCGGGCTTGCAATGCTCTGGGGACATGGAAACGAATGGCCCCATCCATTCGGAGGACGGAGACGTCCTCCCGATCACGAAGTTCCGCTGTCCGATCCACGACGTCCCCGAGACGGTCGAGGTGATCTGGCAGAACGGCGAACGGATGATCCGCTACGAGTGCCCGGTCGAGGATTGCGACCACGACTGGACCGTCAAGCGCCTCCGGCTCTAGCCCCGCTCGCAGAACGCCACGGACCCTCGCGATCTCGTCGGCGACCGACGAGCGCGCGACGCGGGACTGTAACGTTTCGTGGGTGGCACACCCCCGGGATTCCCCGACGGGACCCGCGTGCGGGTCACGGAACCGCCGGCGCCGTGTGGCTTGACGCCGGGCGCGCAGGGCGGAGCTTGCTCAAGTGACGTTTCCGCCGGCCCGTCCGGCCGCCCGTCCGTCCCGAGCCTCGAGCGGAGCCGCAGCCATGGAGCCACACATCACCGTACTCACGCTCGGCGTGCGGGATCTCGAACGCTCGCTCGGGTTCTACCGCGACGGGCTGGGGCTGCCGACGGAAGGCATCGTCGGCACCGAGTTCGAGGACGGCGCCGTCGTCTTCTTCGAGCTCGCCGGCGGCCTGAAGCTGGCGCTGTACCCGCGCGACGCGTTGGCGAAGGACGCGCGCGCGCCGATCGGCCCGCCGGGCCCCGCCAGCTTCTCGATCGGCCACAACGTCGGCTCCAACCGGGAGGTCGACGTCCTCATGCGCGACGCCGAGCGGGCCGGCGCGACCATCGCCGTTCCGCCGCGCGACACCTTCTGGGGCGGCTACGCCGGCTACTTCCGGGACCCCGACGGCAACAGCCTCGAGCTGATCATGCGCGGGAGCTGGGGCTTCTGAACGCGACCGTAGCGAGGGACCGTGCACGGGTCCAATCGGAGCAGCCGACGAGCCGTGGCTCGAGCGCAGTCCTGCTCGCACGAGCCTTGCACTCAATAGGGGTGCGGGGCGGGCCCCGCGACGAGGCTCAACCAACGGAGGACACCATGATCGGCAAGCTCGCGAATCTGATGGCATACAAGAAGGCGCCCAAGGCGACCTACGTGTTGAAGCATCCGGTGAAGGGCACGAAGGCGTTGCTTGCGGCGAAGGGGACCCGGTCGCTGGTAACGGGTCGGACCGGGCTCGCGCTCGGGGCGCTCGCGATGTTGCCGCTCGGCGTCTGGGCTGCGCAGCGGGTGATCGGATAGCGCGACCGGACGGAAACCGGAACGCGGGCCGGCGCTCCCCGAGGGGGGCGCCGGCCCTTTTTTTCGGGGGGTGCGTGTGATCGCGGTCGAAGGGCTGTCGAAGAGCTATACGGAAGCGGGCGGGGAGCGAATG
>JAHWKZ010000017.1 GCA_019347645.1 Gemmatimonadota bacterium
GGCGGCGGCTGGCGGAACGAGGTGCCGCCCCCTATCCTGCGCCCCATGATCCGCTTCCGGCGCCTCTTCGACCTCGTGACCGATGCCGACCGCCGCCAGATGGAGGGCGTGAAGGCGATCTTCGCGCGCGCCTTCGAATACCATCCCCACGGCGGCGAGGACAACGAGCGGGCCATCCGCTCGCGCGGCAGCCTGTCGTACGAGCCGATCTCCGCGACCCATCGCTCCCGGAGCCCGCGCCAGACCCCCGCCTCCATCGGCGGCTCCCAGTCGCGACTCGTGCCGGGAAGGACGGCCGGACCGAGGAGACGGACGAGGGCGCGCGTCGCCCGCTGCGCGGCCAGCGCCCGCCGATGGCAGGCCGGATAGAGGGAGATCGCCGCGAGCGCGGCCTCCCGCGACCCCATCGGGACCAGGAGGCGTCCCGCACGCGGGGGAAACGGCTTGTACGATGCCACCCGACGCCGCCCCTACCGGGCGGGCTCCAGGTCGTACCGCCGGACGCCGATCTGCTGGAGCAGCACGGCCCCGATGAACAGGGGGTTGTTGATGCAGTACCGACGCCAGAGCCGACGCGGCTCGGAGAGAAGCCGGAACAGCCATTCGAGGCCGGCTCGCTGGATCCAGGCGGGAGCCTGGCGCTTCAAGCCGGCGTGGAAGTCGAACGCCGCCCCGACACCCACCAGGACCGACGCCGAGAAGCGGCCGACGTGATCGCTCATCCAACGCTCCTGCTTCGGCGTGCCGAGGCCGACCCAGACGATGTCGGCTTCGGAGCGGTCGATCGTCTCGACGATCCGCTCGTCCTCCTCGTCCGTCAGCGGCCGGAACGGCGGCGAGTACGCGCCCACGATGTCGATCCCCGGGAAGCGCTCGCGCAGGCGCTCGGCGAGGAGCTCCGGAACGCCCTCCGCCCCTCCGTACAGGAAGTGCTTCCATCCCCGCTCCACCGAGCGGGCGCAGCACTCGAGCATGAGGTCGGGACCGTACACGCGGCGGACGTCGTGGAAACCCGAGAGGCGGCTGAGCCACACCAGCGGCATGCCATCGGGCGTGACGAGGCCGGCGGCGTTGTGGATTCGACGGAGCTCCTCGTCGCGCTGGCTCTCCATCACCCCGTGGACGCCGGTCACCGTGACGTAGTGCGGCGTCCGCCGATCGATCCATTCCTCGATCCTCGAGAGGGCGTCGGTCATGTCGATCGCGCTGACCCCGACGCCGAGGACGTTGGCCCGCGGGACCATCGCCTCAGCCGGTCGCGAGCGCGGAGGCTTCGACTCGCTCTTCCTCCATGGCCCGTCCGACCTCGTCCTCGATCCAGGCGTAGGTCCGGGCGAGACCGTCCTCGAGGGAGATCCCGGGCGTCCAGCCGAGGACCTCGGCGAGCCGCGTGTTGTCGCTGTTGCGCCCGCGCACCCCCTGCGGTCCCGGAACGTGCCGCTTGACGATCTCGATCCCGGCGGCGTCGGCGACGATGTCCGCCAGCCCGTCGATCGTCACCATCCGGTCCTGACCGAGGTTCAGGGGCTCGCCGTGGTCGGAGCGCATGAGGCGGTAGATGCCCTCCACGCAGTCGTCGACGTAGCAGAACGAGCGCGTCTGCTGCCCGTCGCCCCAGATCTCGATCTCGTGGTCCCCGGTGAGCTTGGCGACGGCCACCTTCCGGCACAGCGCGGCGGGGGCCTTCTCGCGACCCCCGCGCCACGTACCGAGGGGACCGTAGATGTTGTGGAAGCGAGCCACCCGCGTCTGCAGGTCCCCCTCCTGGGCGTAGTACCCGCACAGCAGCTCGGTGACCAGCTTCTCCCAGCCGTAGGCATCCTGCGGCTCGGCCGGATACGCGTCCTCCTCCTTGAGCGGCGCGACGTCCGTCTCCGTCTGCCGGTACTCCGGATAGATACAGGCCGACGAGGAGAAGAAGTACCGGCTCGCCCCGTTCTCGCGCGCCGCCTCCAGGGTGTGCGTGCTGATGAGGATGTTGTTGTGGAGGATCTGGGCGTGGTGGCTGGAGATGAACCCCATTCCGCCCATGTCGGCGGCCAGGGCGTACACCTCGTCGATCTCCCGTGTGGCCGTCAGGCAGTTCTCCCACCGACGGAGATCCAGGAGCAGGAACTCGTCGGCCTCCGTGGTGGCGAACTCGGGCCGCTTCACGTCGACGCCTCGGACCCAGTATCCCTTCTGCTTGAGGAACGAGACGAGGTGGTGGCCGACGAAGCCTCCGGCCCCGGTTACGAGAACGCGTTCGCTCATGCGGATCACGGGTGACCTCCTGGAGAAAGACCTTCCTCGACCGGGCTTCGGGCCGGACCTCGTCCGGGCCCGTCCCGCGGACTGGGAATGCAATATCCGTACCTACGCCCGGTCGCGTCCGACTTCACGAACCGGTACGGATCATCGAGACGACGGTCGCGCCGGATTCGAACGCCGATGCGGAGATGTCCTCCTGCGCCCCGATATAGACGGTGACGAGATCGGAGAGGCGTGAGACGACGGGATCGGGGACGCGGGTGCGAGGCCACCATCTGAGCCCGCCCCGCTCGACGGTCAGCAGGTCGACCCCCTTCTCCGCGGTCCAATCCGATACGTGGTCCAGGTCGGTCACGACCAGCCGCGCCCCTTCCACCAGGCGCTTCAGTGCCGCTCGGCTGCGATACGGCGAATAGGTGGAGCGGTGACCGTCCGCTCCCAGCCGGCGGATCGAATCCCGGAGCAGCTCGTCCACGGCGGCACGGTTGCCCTCCGCGACCACGATTCGGACCGGCCAGCGGTCGGAGATGGCGTACGCGGCCGGAACGCAGGTCCGCCAGCTCTCGGGAAGCACCTCGTCGCGGCGCTGGTCGAGCGCCACGAGGACGTACTCCTCGTCGGCCCGCGGGGGCGATGGCCGGGATGGCTCGTCCAGGGGTCGGGTGGAGCTTCGGTCGAGAGAGCCGAACAACACGCCGATCGTGAAGAACGCGGTCTCGAGCAGGATCAACGCGTCCAGCAGCAAAGACTGGTGATGCACGTAGTAGAGGTCGTACTCGATGTTCTCGTGGATCTCGGCGTGCCGATCCGCGCTGAGCTGCCATAGACCGGTGACGCCCGGCTTCACCGTCAACCTCAGCCGCTCCACGGGCCCGTACTGCTGGACGAGGTGCGGCATCTCGGGGCGTGGGCCCACCAGACTCATCTCCCCCCGGATCACGTTGATCAACTGCGGCAGCTCGTCGAGGCCCGTCTTGCGCAGGATCCGACCGACACGGGTGATCTTGGGGTCCACGTCCCCGGGGGGGCTCGAGGCGTACGGTGCGGCGTCTCCGGACATGGTTCGGAACTTGAGCACCCGGAAAGGCTTCCCGTCTCGCCCCACCCGCTGCTGGGCGAACAGCACGGGGGATCCGCTCTCCCACCGGATCGCGATCGCCGAGACGATCCACGCCGGGGCGGAGAGGACCAGCAGGACCACCGAAGCGACCAGGTCGAACGCCTCCTTCGCCCAGCGGCCGAGCCGGCGGGACGACGGAGTTGCCGGGCGCAGGACCGGGATCGCGCTCAGCTCCTCGACGCGCAGCTGGTCGGAGCGGACGTCGCCCAGGCTCGGGACGACGCCGACCTTCAGCCCCAGCGACTCGGCACGCTCGATCGCCTCGCGCTGCCGCTCGGGCCCCAGCGAGGAATCGACGATCAGGAGGTCCTCGACCTCCAGCTCTTCGACGACCCGCTCGAGATCCTCGAATCGACCGAGGACCGGAGCCTCGAACAGTCGCGGGTCCGTCTGGGTGATCCGACAGAACACCCGGCTTCCGAGCGGGACGTCGTCGTCGAGGAACCCGACCACCGTGGCACCGAGGTGCGGCGCCTCGAGCACCTTCTTCATGAGCAGCTGCCCGGTCTTCTCGCACCCGTAGATCAACGTGCGACTCCCGGCCGTCCCCATCCGCTGCAGCCGGCGCACCAGCGACGAGAGGAGCCGTCGCTCGAGGAGGAGAAGGACGGCGGCCGTGCCGATCGCGCCGATCACCACGTAGCGCGAATCGAACTGGAGCCTCACGAAGAACAGCGACGCGAACAGGAGCGCGGCCGAGAGCAGCACCCCTTTGACGACCGTCTCGAGCTCCCAGAGGTTCAGCACCGTGGCCCGGCCCCGGTACAGCCTCTGCCGAGCGAAGACGAGGAGGGTCAGCGCGGCGAAGACCGCCGCGATCACGACGTACGGACCGGGGGCGGGAACCGACCGATCGATCCAGCCCCGCCCTACGGTGACCCCGTACATCTGGAAGAAGAGACCGAAGGCGAGGACGATCGCCAGCAGATCGGCGAGCACCCGCAGGGCGACGAGCTGCGCGGGCGACCAGCGGTTGACCCGAGCCTGCTCGGGTCGATCGACGTGGGCGTGAGCCGACATCGCTCCCCGTTATCGGCTGAGAATCAAGGCCGTCGCGGAGATGACGGCTCCCAGGATGAAGGTCGCGTTCCTCGAAACCCACGCCCTCCGCGGCACGAAGACCTCGTCGCCGGAGCGGATCGCCGTCATCTCCGAGCCGCGGTCGAGTCGAACCGGATGAGCGCGACCGTCACGGCGAACGCGGATCCCGTCCTCGTCGCCGTCGTCCTCGATCCCGCCGGCCAGGGCGATCGCGTCCCCTAGCGTCATGGTCGGATCCACGTGGTAGAGGCCGGGGTTGGGGACCGCGCCCAGGATGCGGATCCGGTGGAGCAGGGTGATCTGGGCCGGCTGGTTGCGGAGCTGACGGTCGTACTCCTGCATCAACGTCCGCTTCACCTCGTCCGCCGGCTCCCGGGTGACCTGTCGCATCCCCAGCAGGGGCAGCGAGACATGACCGGTCTCGTCGACCGGGTAGTCGCCGGAGAGCTGCGGCTCCTGCCACAGCCGCACGCGGATCTGGTCGCCGGGCTGGAGGTGGCTTCGGGTCGATGCCTCCCCGGCCTGCTGGGCCCGAGCCGCGGGAGCGATGAGCACGACGCCGACCGCCGCGACGAGCGTGAGAAGCACACCGAGACGGCTCACGATTCCCCTCCTTGCGTCCGGCCGTACGCCGCGTAGGCGTACGCGTCGTAGGCGTACTGCTTGGGCAGCGAGACCCCGTTGTACACTACCCCGACCACGGGGCAGCCGGCCCTTCGCAACCGCTCCAGCGTGAACTCCAACGCGCGACCGTCGGTGACCCCCTCGCGCACGACGACGAGCACCGCGTCGACGTTCGCCACCACGGCCGCCGTATCGGGCAGGACGTTGAGCGGGGGCGTGTCGATCACCACCAGGTCGTAGACCGCCTCGGCGCCCGCCAGCGTGGCCTCGAAGTAGGAGGTCTCGAGCAGGCTGGCGGCGTCGGGTGTCGGCGCGCCGGCCGGCATGACCGAGAGAAGATCGGACTGCCCCACCTTCACCACCCGTCGCGCGTCTCCTCCCCCGGCGCTGCCGCTCAACAGCTCGCTCAGGCCGGGGCTGGGCTCGATGTCGAAGAAGCGAGCCACCCCACTGCCTCGCATGTCGGCGTCGATCAGCAGCGTGTGCACGCCGAAGCCGGCCCGCGTCAAGGCGAAGTTACAGGCGACGAACGTCTTGCCGTCCCCGCGGCCCGCGCTGGTGATCGCGAGCGAACGGAGGTCGCCGTCCACCACCCCGCGGGCCACGAACTGCAGGTCGGCGCCCAGACTCCGGAACGCCTCCAGCGCCACCGTACCTCCGTTCCGGGCCGCGAGCCGCTGCATCGCTCGCGTGCGACGCTGCAGCGAAGGGAGGACCTGGCCGCTCTCGTCGCGCACCGAGCCTTCACGGGCGTCGCCGTTGGCGGGTGCGATCGGCAGCACCGCCGCCGGCGGCTCGACCCGCGGCAGCAGGGCGAGGACCGGCAGGTCGGTGCGGCGCTCCAGCTCCCCGCGGTCGTGGATGCGGGTGTCGCCGTGGTCCCGCACCATCGCGAGCGCGACGCCGAACGCGAGACCCAGCACCATCGCCAGGGCGAGGTTGAGCAGCGGACGCGGGGAGGAGGGCTCCATGGGGGTGGAAGCCGCGTCGACGATGCGGACCGGAGTCTCGTGGACCGCCTCGGCGACCTCGGCCTCCCGGTGGCGCGTCTGGAGCGTCTCGTACATGCCCCCCAGCTGATCGACGCGACGCTGCAGCCGGGCCATCTCCACCTGTCGCTCCGGGAAGGTGGAGAGCCGGCCGGACGAGGCGCCGATCGCCTGGTCGAGCGACCGGATCTGGGCCGCCAGCGATCGTTCGTAGGAGCGCGCCATCTCCCCCAGCTGGCGATCCAGCGCCTCGATCCTGTCGTCGAGCGCGGCCAGCTCGGGGTTGAGCTCGGTCCGGCGCTGGGCCAGCTCGCTGCGGCGGTTCTCCAGATCGGCCAGGTGCGCCAGCATCTGGCTCACGCCCTGGTTCTGCAACAGCGACGGGAAGCTCGCCAGGTCGCGGTAGTCCCGGGCTCCAGCGCCGGCCTCGGCCCGGGCGAGCATCCGCGAGAGCGCCTCCCGCTCGGCCTCCAGCTGATCCCGCTGGGCCCGGAAGGCGGCGAAGTTGCGCACCTCCTCGGTCGCCTGCTCGCCCAGGGCCACGCCCCGGTACGCGGTGGCGAATGCCTCCAGGCTGTCCTCGGCCGCGGCCAGCTGCTTCTCGTACTCCTCGACCTGATCCCGCAGAAACGCGGCGGTTCCCGCGGCCGAGGAGCGCTGGAGGTCGGAAAGGAGGTCGACGTAGCCGCGGGATACCCGCTCGCAGAGCCGCTCGGCGGCCGCGGGCGAGGAGCCCCGGCAGGTCACCTCCAGGATGTCGCTCTCGCGCGCCGCGGGAGAGACGGCCACCCGCTGCCTCGTCTCCGCGATCGCCCGCGGGAACTCCCTCACCCGGACGCGTATCTCGCCGGGAGCGTCCGCCCCCGGCAGGCGAAACGACAGGCCGGCGAGGGAGACGGGCGCTCCGGGTTCGCCGCGAGTGAGCGTCTCCCCGTCCCGGGACACCGTCCAATCGCCTCGGGAGCGGGTCAACACATACTCTCCCGGCTCCGCGCCGGGTCCCGCCTCGAAACGCGCGAACACGTCGTTCGCGGGGACCGTCTCGCTCCCGGCCACGATCTCGACGTGCAGGTCCAGGGAATCGACCGCCGCCCCGACCACCCTGCGGCTCTGGATGAGCTCGGCCTCCGTCTCGCGAGTGCTGGTGCGCTCCACCCGCTCGAGGATCGCCAGGCCCGGGATCTCGGCCCCGGCCTGCCCTCCCGGAGGCTGGATCAGGATCGTCGCCGACGACTCGTATGTCCGCGGCCACAGCAGCGTCAGGACGGCGGCGGCGGCCATCACCGCGATCGCCGCCCCCAGGATCGTCCACTTCTGCCGCCGCAGGAATCCGGCGAAGGGGACGGCCGTGCCCTGGGACGGTCGAGAAGGCTGCCGCTCGGGATCCCTCGCGTCCTCCCACGGGATGGGGATCGACCGCGGGCGGGGGACGAGGTTCGAGCCTTCGCTCCTCAAGCGGTCCTTGCCGACCCGGGCACGAGGCCCTCGGAAGGTTGATCGGGAATGAGATCCATGGGCTAACTCGTTACCAGCACGGGGGTAAGGGAGTACTGATTATAGCCCGTCCTCGGCTCGCCGTTCAACCGCGTCCAGGCTCTGCGAGGGCCACGGCCCGACGGACGTGTCCCTGTCCGCTCTGTGGTCGTTGCAATCTTCGGGCCAGGTCGGGAATCGGACCGGAGTCGGGGATCGAGCGATCGGAAGGTTACGCCCGGCCGACGGTGGCGGCCACCCTGTCTCGAAGGAGGAGCCGCCCCCGCCCGCGGGATCGGACGGGGGCGAGTGGAGTCAGGCGGGGACGAGCAGAGCGGTGGCGTACATCACGGCCAGACCGAGGGCCGCGCCGGCCATGACCTCTCCGCGCCATGCTCCGCCGGGCGCTCGATCCGGGCTCACCACCAGTCGACCCACCTCCCATACGACCTGGAGGATGGCGCCCGCGCCGACGGCCAGGAAGACCGCCGCCCACAGCGGATCGAAGACGAATCCCCCGATCCAGGTCCCAAGGATCGCCGGCCCCCCGGCCAGCAGCGCCAGGCCGGCGAAATGCGCGGGCCGCGCCTCGTTCTCCAGCAGCGGGGCGGCGATCCCCACGCCTTCGGTGATGTTATGGAGGGTGAAGCCGACCACCAGGAAGGTGCCGAGCCCCACCGCGCCCCTGGCCAGCGCCGAGCCGATGGCCAACCCTTCGCCCAGGTTGTGGAGCCCGATCCCCAGCGCGATGAAGGTCGCCAGCGCGAGGGGCGTGAGCCCACCGCCTCGCGTCCTGCGACGACCCGTGATCGCGAGAAGGCCCCCCAGCGTGGCGAGCGCGACGATCCAGACCAGGATCGAGGCGTGGAACGCCTCGGCCACGTCGGCCGCCGTCTCGAGGGCCTCGGCGAGGGTGTCGATCGCCAGGAAGACGAGGAGCCCCACCGTCAGGGCGAGCACGAAGTCCATTCCCCGGCGTCCCAGTCGACGGAGGAAGGGGTAGGTGGCGAGGCCCAGGGCCACCGGGATGACACCGACGTAGAAGCCCAGCAGCCCCAGCTGGAGGAACCACCGGCCGCTCGCGCTCGGCGTCTCGGCCGCGACCTCGATCTCGGCGTCGAAGGTGACCCCGTTGCGGGAGACCAGGACGATCTCGTGCGCGTCCCCTTCCACCCACGGGTACGGGATCTCGACCGTCGCCGAACTTAGCCGCCCGATCGTGGGGCTCGGCTCGATCGTAAACTCCCACACCGCGTCGTCGACGATCGCCTGGGTCTCCGCGTCAGGCTCGTAGCTGCCGGCCAGCGGGAGGATCTCCTGGCTCTTCGCCTGCACCTCACCGGTCGTGGCGTCGACGGTGTAGACCACCGGACCGACGAGCGTGTCCCCGGCCTCGGCCGGTCGGGAGGGGGTCGGGGTCCAGGCGCGGGGCTCGGGGCGGCGGATCGAGGCGATGATCATCGCCGCGGCGACGAGCGCGATCGCGGCGATCAGGACGCCGGGCAGGATCCAGCTCTTCGAGGGGGAGACCATCCACTTCAATGTAGCCGGGGGCCCCCGCGCGAGGCGATGCGCCGCCACGGAGGACCGCGTAACGTCGGTAACACATGGAACCGCGGCCCGACCTCCTCGACTACCTCGACCGGCTCGACCAGGTCCCGGAGATCCGTCGCGCGGAGCGGTGGCGGGTCCGCGGTCGACGGGGGCCGGAAATCGCCTCCGAGGCGCGGAGGATCGCCGCGCGCCTGGCCGCCGCCGGCGTGGAGTCCGGCGACCGGGTCGCCCTCCATCTGGCCGACGGGCCCCTGTGGCACACCGCCTTCTACGGCGTGCTCCGCGCCGGCGCGGTCGCCGTCCCGCTCGACGTCTCGCTCGAGCCGGACCTCCTGCGGGAGCGCGCGGAGGAGCTCGAGGTCCGCGCATGGTGCACCGAGACCGAGGTGCCCGATCTGGAGCTGGACCGGCCGCGCGTCGAGCTCGGCTGGCGCCGCGATGCCGGCGAGGCCGCCGAGCCGCCCGTCGGGCCGGATCCCGATCCCTCTCGAACGGCGGAGATCGTCCTCACGTCCGGGACGACGGGAGCCCCCAGCGCGGTCCCGGTGACCCACGCCAACCTCCGGGCCGTCCTGGACGCCCTGGACGCCGGGATCGACGAGCACCGGAGGGCGCTCGGGCTCCTCCCGCCGATGCGGCTGGCCGTCGCCCTCCCGCTCTCCCACCTCTACGGCCAGGTCATGGGAGCCTTCGTTCCGGTCCTCCTCGGCGCCCGGGCGACGCTCGTGGCCCCTATGCCGGCTCCCGACCTGGCGCGCGTCCTGCGCCTGGAGGGCGCGTGGGCGTTCGCCACCGTCCCCCGTACGCTCGAGCTCCTCGCCCGCTGGATGCGCGGCGAGGCGGAGGCTCGGTGGGGCGCCGGGGAGTTCGAGCGTCGACTCGAGCGAGCGGCCGACCGGCCGTGGTGGCGGCGGTGGATCGAGTTCGCGCCGCTGCGGCGCAGGCTGGGATGGCGCCTGCTCGCGGTGGTCTCCGGGGGCGCCGCTCTCGACCGCGAGGTCGAGTCGTTCTGGCGGGCCCTCGGATACGTGGTCGTCCAGGGCTACGGCCTCACCGAGACCGCTCCCCTCGTCACGCTGACCCACCCGCTCCGACCGGCGCCCGGATCGCTCGGCCGCCCTCTCCCGGGCGTCGACGTCCGGATCGCTCGAGACGGCGAGATCCTGGTGCGGGGCCCGAATGTGGTTCCCGCCCGGCTGGGGGGTCCTGCGGTGGACGAGGAGGGATGGCTCCACACGGGGGACGTGGGACGCCTCGACGAGGAGGGGCGGCTCCGCTACCAGGGTCGAAAGGGCGAGCGGATCGTCACCCCCGCCGGCACGAACGTGGATCCCGAGGCCGTCGCCGAGGCGCTCCGCCGCCGGGACGCGATCCACGACGCGGTGGTCCTGGAGCGACCGTGGGGCGAGCCCGGGACGGTATCGGCCGTCGTCGTGGCCCGGCCGGGCGGGGACGTGGAGGAGGCGGTTCGGGCCGCGAACCAGGAGCTTCCCGATGCCGCTCGCGTCCGGGACTGGCACGTGTGGCCCGACGCCGACCTCCCGCGGACCCGGACCGGAAAGCCGCGACACGCTCGGATCCGAGAATGGCTGGAGGAGCGCGCTCCGGGCGAGGCGGAGGAGCCGGAGATGGAGCCCTCCGCCGATCCCGAGACGGCCGTCGCTCGCCTCGTGGCGCGCCTCGCCGAGGTCGCCCCGGATCGGGTCGAGGCCGGCACGCCCATCGGCGAGGTGCTGGGATCGCTCGACCGGATCGAGCTCGCCACCCGGCTCGAATCGATCTACGGGGTGGCCCTCTCCGAGGACGCCTTCGCCCCCGAGCGCACGGTCGAGGAGGTGGCCCAGGCGGCGTCGGCGCGGACGCCGCCGGAAGCGCCCCCGCCGGCGGCGCCGGACGCGGAGGAAGGCGAGGTCGAGGCCGCCGAGCGGCCGCGTCCGGTCCCGGAAGAGCGTCACGCCGAGGCGGTCCGCACGGACGGCGACCGCGGCGCACGCCGGGTTCCGCGCGCGCCGTGGCGCGCCTGGCCCCCGGCACGCGCCGGGAGATTCCTGCTGATCGAGGGAGTGGTCCGGCCGCTGTGGCGCTCGTTCTTCGACCTGCGGTCCGCCGGAGCGGAGGGGGTCGCGGAGCTCGATCCGCCGTTCCTGATCGCGTCCAACCACACGAGCGAGTTCGATCCCGGGGCGGTCCTCTTCGGCGTCCGTTATCGGGTTCGCTCGCGCCTCGCCACCACGGCGATGTGGGAATATTTCGAGCAGGCCCGGACGGGCCCGCTCCTGTACCGGATCGCGGTCTTCGGCCTCGACGTGGTGCCGCTGGTCCAGAGAGGCGACTGGCGTCCCACCCTCGAGATCGCGGGCCGGGTCGCCGACCGGGGCGGGTGCCCGATCGTCTTCCCCGAGGGGGAGCGCTCGACCGACGGGGAGCTGCTGGAGTTCCGCCGGGGGATCGGCGTCATGGCCCGAGACCTCCACCTGCCGATCGTCCCGTGCGCGATCGCCGGGCTCCTGGCCGTCCTGCCGAAGGGGGCGCACTGGCCGCGGCGGTGCTGGCGTTCACGGGCGAAGGTGGCCGTCCGGTTCGGCGAGCCGATCCCGCCTCCCGCTCCGGAAGAAGACCTGGAGGACACCGTCGCTGAGCTGAGGCGCCGGGTGACGGCCCTCCACGACGCGGCGCTGGAGGTCGCCGGACGACCGTGAGGACTACTCCGCCAGCACCTCCCGCAACGCGTCCCGGTGGGCCTCGAGCGCGTCTTCTCCCCACAGGACGAACCGGATCCGGCGCACGCTCTCCAGGCCCCCGGCCGACGCCACCACCACGCCCATAGCGATTCGGGCCGCCTCCCGCATCGGATACCCGAACGCGCCGGTCGAGAGGCTCGGGAAGGCGATCGAGCCGACGCCGTTCTCCTCGGCGAGTTCGAGGGCGTTTCGGTAGCAGTCGGCGAGGAGCTCGTCGGCTGGCTCGTCTTCGCCGAACACGGGACCCAGGCAGTGGATCACCCATCGGTTCGGAAGCTGGTGCGCGCCGGTGATCACCGCCTCACCCCGCTCGATCGGCGCCAGCGGCCGGCACTCCTCGGCCAGGCCCGGCCCGGCCGCACGGTGAAGGGCGCCGGCCACGCCTCCACCCGGCGCCAGTCGGGCGTTCGCGGCGTTGACCACCGCGTCGAACCCCTCCTGTCGCGCGATGTCGCCGCGCGCGAGCTCGAGGGTGATCCCCTCCACCTTCCGTTCCACGGCTGTCTCCTCAGGCTCCGTCCAGCGACTCCCGCACCCGCTCGACGAGGTCCTCGGTGGTGAATGGCTTCTGGAGGAACGCTCCTTCGACTTCCAGGGCGTCTCCTTCGATGCCCCGCGTCTCCCGACCGAAGAAATCGAGATCGGCGTAGCCCGACATATACACGACCGCGAACCCCCCGTTCTCCCGCCGAAGCTCGGCCGCCAGATCCTGACCGCTCCCGTCCGGCAGGACGACGTCGCTGAGGAGGAGGTCGATCGACTGCTCCGACGCCACGGCCCGAGCCTCCGAAGCGGTCCCGGCCGTCCGTACGGCATACCCTCTCCCCACCAGGATCCGGGCCGCAAGGCGACGCACCCGGTCGTCGTCCTCGACGACGAGGACCCGCTCGGTTCCGCCGCGGGCCCGCCCGGGGTAACGCGGCGTCGCGATCTCCTCGTCCTCCATCGCCTCCGGCGTGTGAGGCAAAAGGACCTCGACGGTCGTCCCTTCGCCGGGCTCGCTGGCGATCCACGCCGCCCCGCCGGCTTGACGAGCGATGCCGTAGACGGTGGCCAGGCCGAGACCGGTCCCCTTCCCGGAACCCTTGGTCGTGAAAAACGGCTCGAACGCCCGCTCGACCGTCCCGGGTTCCATCCCCTTGCCGTCGTCCACCACCGCGAGCCGCACGTAGTCACCCGGCTCGGGAAGCGCCCGCTCCTCCGCGGCGTCGTCGTCCAGCCGGACCTCCTCGGCTTCGATCCTGACTTCGCCTCCTTCGGGCATCGCGTCGCGCGCGTTGACGATCAGGTTCATGACCACCTGCTCGAGCTGACCCCGGTCGACGAGGACGTGCCCGAGCCCCTCCCGAACGTCGATCTCGAGCGAGACCCGCTCGCCGATCAGCCGGCGGAGGATGGGCTCCATCTCGCGGATCACCCCGCCGACGTCCAGCACGGTCGGCTGCACGACCTGGCGCCGGCCGAACGCCAGAAGCTGCGACGTGAGACGACCCGCCTGGCGGGCCGCCCCCTGGATCTCCTCGATCCACTCCCGCGGCGGCTCCTCCTCGACCAGGAGCAGCTCGGCGTAACCCCCGATCGCGGTCAGCAGGTTGTTGAAGTCGTGGGCGATGCCGCCCGCCAGCCGACCGATCGCCTCCATCTTGGCCGCCTGCCGCAGCTGCTCCTCGAGGACCTTCCGCTGGGTGACGTCGAGCAGCGCCACCGCCACGCCGGTGATCTCGCCGTCCCACCCGTAGGTCGGCGCCGTATAGAGCAGCAGATCGATCTCCTCCCCATCCTTCTTCAGGCGGCGGACCTCGACCCCCTCGTGCCGCTCGCCCGCCAGGGCGCGCTCGAGGAGCGCGCGGTGCTCCCCCCGCTTCTCGGGAGAGACGAACGGAGGCGACGACCCGATCACCTCGTCGGCGGCGTAGCCGAAGATCCTCTCCGACGACGGGTTCCAGAGCGTGGTCTTGCCCTCGATGTCGAGCGCCATGATCGAGACCGGGGCCGCGTCGATCACGGCCTGCAACGTATCGCGGGTTTCGCGGAGCCCCTCTTCGTTCCGGCGGACCTCGGTGACGTCTTCGGCCAGACCGGCGATCCGTCGGACCCGCCCCGTTTCGTCCCGGACCGGGAAGGCTCGGTCCCGGATCCACCGCGCCTCGCCGTCGTCGCGCACGATCCGGTACACCAGGTCGTACTCGCCGTGGACCTGGCCGGTCAGCGCGGCCAGCACGCGGCGCCGGTCTTCGGGATGGACGGAGTCGATCCAGCGCCCGGGGCTTCCCATCAGCCGGTCCCGGGTCTCGCCCCAGATCTCCTCGTAGGTCGGGCTGACGTAGAGGACCTCCCGTGTCTCGGCGTCGGTGAGCCAGAACACCTCGCGGACGTTCTCGGCGAGCTGGCGGAACCGGGACTCGCTCTCGGCGATGGCGCGCGCGGCGCGCTCGGCGCGACGGCGGTAGGCGGCCAGGACCGCGTAGAGCAGGAGAGCGGAAATCGTTACGAAGGCGAGACCCTTGACGGACTGCACCCACGGCTCGGCCGCCAGCCGCTCGCTCACCAGCGTGTCGGATACGAGGATCCATGCCGCCGCGACGAGCAGATAGACTCCGGCGATCATCCCCGGTCGAGGGGTTGGAAAAGGTTCGGTCCGCGGCTTCATCCACTCCGGAGAACGTGCAAGAAACCGGCCGTGAGACGCACCTGCTTCTGTAACGGAACGATACAGGACTACGGAAAACGGTCGAGCCGCCCAATCAGCCCGAGGTGGGAAGTGGTCGCCGGGCGTTCGCCTCTTCCTCGTGGCTCGCGTACCGGGACCGCCCCAGAAGGACCCGGGCGAGAGCGCCCCACGACCAGGCGATCCCGTTCAGGAGATGGATGGAGGCGAGGAAGGCGAGCAGGCCGAGCGCCGTCAGCGGGAGCGCCTCCGCGGGGGTCGCGGGCGACCAGGGGCCGAGGTTCACCCGGCCACCGAACGCCACCACGAGCGGGGCGAATACGAAGGCGCCGGAGACCGTCAGGGTGACCACCGCCACCAACCAGCTCGCCAACCCGAGCGGGAAGCGCAGGAGCAGGAAGAGATGCGCCTTCCAGGCCACCGGGTTCGCCAGCGTGTCCTTCACCCACTCCACGAACCCCTCGTCGCCCGGCGCCTCGAACCCCGTCGGACCCACATCGGCGTCCAGCAGCCGATTGGCGAGCCACCGCTCGATGATTCCGAGCGGCAGCGCGGCGAAGAACACGATCGCCACGATCAATGCCCCCACCGCCAGGACCAACAGCCCGACCCCGAGCCCGAGTCCGATCGCGTAGAAGACGAAGTACGAGAGCCCGAGCGGGAACCCCAGCATCAGGTAGAACAGCCTCGCCCAGGTTCCCGGCCAGGCGAGGGGGCCGAAGACGCCCTGGAGCGGCCTCTGGAAGAACTCCCGGTACGGGTTCGTCATGGCGAACCTCCTCTTGGCTCCCCCTACGGACGCGCCGTCGCGGGAGTTTCGGTGGACCTTCCCGCCGCGTCCCGGGTAGGATCGATCCAGGGTCGCTTCCGACGGAAGGTCCCGACAGGTTCCGGAGGCGCCAGGGTCGCGTCCGGCCTTCACGATCCATTCCACAGAGCCGAAGGTATCGCATGCGATCGATCTCCACGCTGCTCTCGGCGGGGCTCGTCTCCGGGCTCGCGCTTCTGACCGCCTGCTCGGACGCCAGCCCGACGGCTCCGGACGAACGAGCCGCGTCCCCCATCCCGCCCAGCGATCCACCGGCGGCCTCGGCGCCCGCCGTAGGCGAGGTGCGGCGGTCGACCCCGGAGGGAGGCGCCGGTACCGTCCGGCTCGCCTTCGAGGTCGGGAGCGAGGTGTATCTGCTCGCGTTCGAGTCGGCGGCCGCTTCGGCCGCTCCCTTCGACCTCTCGCTCGACGCAGCCGTTCCGGCGAATGCCTCACGGGCTCCTCTCGGCGGCGCCGGCACCGGTCCCCACCCCGAGGCCGAGATCCTGGAGATCGGCTACGACCTCCTCGATCGTCACGGCGCGGCCGCCCCACACCGACGCGCGCTGGCGCCGGCCACGGCCACTAGGACGTTCTGGGTGCTCGACAACCAGGCCAGCAGGTGGGTCGAGCGTCCGGCCCGGCTGGCCTACGAGGGCGTCCACAGCCTCGTATACGTGGACGTGGAGGTGCCCGCCGGCGACTTCCCGACCGACGCGGCGCGGGACCTGGGCCAGTCGTTCGACCGCTCCGTCTACGACCGGATCCGCGGGGTCTTCGGCGAGGAGTCGGACCTCGACGGCAACGGCAAGGTGGTCGTCCTGCTCACGCCGATCGTCAACGCCCAGACGAGTCCGAAGGGGCGGGTGTACGGCTTCTTCATGCCCGGTGACCTGGCAGACTTCCAGTACGGCAACGGGGGCGAGATCTTCTACCTGCTCGCACCGGACCCCTCCGGCCGCTTCGGACCGGCGACCCCCACCGCGGACGGGATGCGGGACCCGCTGGTCGCGGTCGCGGCCCATGAGTTCGTCCACATGATCTCCGCCAATCAGCGCCGGCTGGCCCGACGGCTGCCGACCCAGGCGTATTGGCTGGAGGAGGGGCTCGCGCACTTCGGGGAGCTCGTCGTCGACCGGCTCTCGGCGGGCAACATCCTCGGCTTCCTGTCCGAGGGCACCACGGGGATCTCCCTGGTCGGATCGGATGTGTTGACCCGCGGCGCCTCGACCCTATTCGTCGTCCGCCTGGACGAGCGGTTCGGCCGCGGCGTCGTCGGGCGGCTGGTGAGCGGGCAGGGGGTCGGGACGGCGACGGTCGAGACCGTGACCGGCGAGGCCTTCGGCGAGTCGTTCCACGACTGGTCCGTCGCCCTGCACAACGAACTCTACCCCGTGGCGGGGATCTCACAGACCTTCGGCACGCTCGACCTGGAAGCCTTGTACCGGGACCGGCTCGGCTCGCCGCAGGCCACCAACGCCCTCGGCCGCGTCGGAGCTCGGGTCCCGGCGGAGGGCTCGAAGCACGCCGTGCCCATGCTCGGTGGGACGGTGGCGTACGTCGTCGTGCGGAGCGAACGATCCGGCGCGCTGGACCTCGGGTACCGGGCCCCTACCTCCGCCGATCTGCAGGTGGCGGCGATCCGGATCCGCTGAGACGGCGGGACTGCCAGAAACTTCTTGCTCAGCTCCTCCGCTCGCGAGGGGACGACGAATCCGTACTCCACGAGAAACCCCTCCACTCGAATCTCGCGTCGCTCAGCTTCGGCCCGTGAGGCCATTGCGCAGGAGGCGACTCGCGACCCATCCCCCTACGACCAGCCCTCCGGCGACCGTCCCCAGAGCGGCGACCCCGCGTCCAAGGGGCGAGAGCGGCCGGAACCTCCCGGCCATCCAGGCAAGCAGCCAGATCGGCGGCGCCTCGCGACGGACGTCTTTCAGGGCCTGCGGCCCGGCCAGGCTCAGAACGTCGTGCATCTTGCCCATGCCCCGCACCATCGGCACCACCTTGCTCTCCCGCTCGCGGATCTCGAGTGTCCGACCGGCCGCGAGGTCGTCGAGCCCCTCGGACAGCGCGGCGAGATCGTTGGCCCACAAGAGACGACCGGCGACGATTCCCTCTCGATCGACGAAGTAAGCGGAGTGAGGCTTCTCGTCGAGGGCGCGGTGAAGCGCGCCCTCGACGGTGTCGATGGCCACGGTCCACTCGATGGCGTCTCGCGCTTCGTAAGCCCGGGCATGCTCGAGCTTCTGCTCCATGGATCGTGGCTGCGGGAAGCGATCTCCCGGGTGGGCTTCCCGAACGTAGACCGATAGGAACTCGACCTCGTTCTGGTATCGCTCATGAAGTTCGCGGAGCGTCGGACCGGCGCTCGCCGTCATCGGTCAGGTGAACGACGCGAAGATCATCAGCATGGGTCGTTGCGAGGTCGCATCGGCGAGTGTGATCAGCTGGCCGTCGGTCGTGGGCAGGTCGAATGCCGGGAACCGCTCCCCCGTTCTGGGA
>JAHWKZ010000018.1 GCA_019347645.1 Gemmatimonadota bacterium
GACGCCTTTCAGTTCTGGCCCGCTCAGGAGCGGAAAACAATCCATCAGCGCGATTTGCTCGTGCTCTCGTGGTTCAGTCTGTTGCACGATTACCGGATTGCGCTGATGATCGATTCGATCGACGACGAGGACCCGCTGGTGACGACGTTCCAGACTGCCGGTGAGGAACACGGGATCCTGGCGCAGGAGGGCAAACCGGAACCGGTGATCGCTGAAGAAGAGGGTGACATGGGAGGAATGGGTGGTGGCGGAGCGGCGATGGGCGGCAGCAGTGGTGGACCAGGCGGTGCCGGTGGTGGACCGGGGGGCGGTGCGGGCGCGGGGGTTCCGGGTGGTGTTGGACGCCTGCGCCGGCGCGGGCGCCCTTCCGGCCGTTCCGCTCCTGGAGGCGCTGGGCGTCGACGTCCACGGGCTTCACCTCGAGCCCACCGGGCGCTTTCCGCGGGACCCCGAGCCCACCGCCGCCAACCTGTCCGAGCTGGCCGCGGCGGTCCGCGAGAGCCGCGCCGATCTGGGGCTGGCGATCGACCCCGACGGCGACCGCCTGGCGCTGGTCGACGAGCGCGGCGAGCCGGTGGGGGAGGACCTCACCCTGGCCCTGGCGGTCGACCACGTGCTCGGCGAGAGCCGCGGACCGGTGGTCACGAACCTCTCGACCAGTCAAGTCGTCGAGCGGGTCGCCGAGCTCCACGGGGTCGCCGTCGAGCGAACCGCGGTGGGCGAGGTGAACGTGGCCACGCGGATGCTCGAGCTCGGGAGCCCGATCGGCGGGGAGGGAAACGGCGGCGTGATCCATCCCGGAATCCACCACACCCGGGACGCCCCGGTGGCGATCGCCCTGCTGCTCTCCTACCTCGCGCGGACGGACCGCTCGCTCGCCGAGGCGGTGGCGCGCTTTCCCGGCTACGCGATCCGGAAGGCGAAGATCCCCCTCCACTCCGTCGACGCCGGGATCCTGCTGCAGAGGGCCGTGGAGGCGTTCCCCGAGGCCGAGCCCGACCGCACCGACGGACTCCGGCTCGCCTGGCCCGATCTCGAGCGATGGGTCCACCTGCGCGAGTCGGGGACCGAGCCCGTCGTCCGGCTGATCGCCGAGGCACGGAACGCGGAGACCGCGGACGGTCTCCTCGACCGGCTTCGCGAGCTGGCCGGGACACGACCCTTTTCCACCTAGGTGGAAAAGGGGTATACTAATCGGATCGGACTTTTGTAGGAAAGAACTCTGCCAGGGACGGGTTTGATCATGTGTGGAATCATCGGATACGTGGGAGCCAACGAAGCGAGCCCCATCCTCCTCGAGGGACTGCGGAGGATGGAGTACCGCGGGTACGACTCGGCGGGCATGGCGGTGATCAACGGCCGCGGGCTGAGGATCTCCAAGCTTCCCGGCCGCATCATGGAGCTCGACAGGCTGGTGGAGTCGGATCCGCCCAAGGGGACGATCGGGATCGCCCACACCCGCTGGGCCACCCACGGCGCCCCGACCCAGATCAACGCCCACCCCCACACCGACTGCGGCGACCGGATCGCGCTCGTCCACAACGGCATCGTGGAGAACGCCTCGGCGCTGCGCGGTCGTCTGATCGAGAAGGGGCACGTCTTCCGCAGCGAGACCGACACCGAAGTCCTCGTCCACCTGATCGAGGAAGAGCTCGACGACGACTTGGAGTCGGCCGTCCGCGCGGCCCTGCGCCACGTGGAGGGCACGTACGGGATCGCGGTCGTCTGCCTCTCGGATCCCGACACCATCGTGGCGGCCCGGATGGGGAGCCCGCTGCTGGTCGGACTCGACAACGGGAACCTGTTCGTCGCCTCCGACGCGGCGGCCGTCATCGGCCACACCCGCCGCGTCATCTATCTCGACGACGGCGACCTCGTCAAGCTCACCCGCGACGGCTACCGCCTCAGCGACCTCGAGAACACCCACATCGACAAGACCATCGACGAGATCGCGTGGGAGCTCAAGGAGATCGAGAAGGGCGGCTACGACCACTTCATGCTGAAGGAGATCTTCGAGCAGCCCGAGGCGGTCCGGGACGCGATGCGCGGACGGTTGCAGAGCGTGGAGGGGACCGCGGTCCTGGGCGGCCTGTCGCACCTGGCCGAGGAGGGGTGGCACGACCTGAGCCGGATCGTCCTGACCGCCTGCGGCACGTCGTGGCACGCCGCCCTGGTAGCCGAGTACATGCTCGAGGAGGCGACGCGGATCCCGGTCGAGGTCGAGTACGCGAGCGAGCTGCGCTACCGCAACCCCGTCTTCGACGAGAAGAGCCTCCTGTTCGCGGTCAGCCAGTCGGGCGAGACCGCGGACACGTTGGCGGCGTTGCGCGAGGCCCAGCGCCGAGGGGCGAAGGCGCTCGGGATCGTGAACGTGGTGGGCTCCACCATCGCCCGCGAGTCCGACGGCGGCGTCTACATCCACGCCGGCCCGGAGATCGGCGTGGCCTCGACCAAGGCGTTCACCTGCCAGCTCACCGTCTTCGCGCTGCTGACCCTCTATCTGGGTCGCCGCAAGCACCTCTCCGCCGAGCGCGGTCGGCGTCTCGCGGCGGCGCTGGAGGAGCTGCCCGGCAAGCTCCAGCAGGTCCTCGAGCGGGACGCCATCGTCAAGGAGATCGCCCGGCAGTACCACACGGCGACGAACTTCCTCTACCTGGGGCGCGGCCTGAACTTCCCGGTGGCCCTCGAGGGAGCGTTGAAGCTCAAGGAGATCAGCTACATCCACGCCGAGGGATACCCGGCGGCGGAGATGAAACACGGCCCGATCGCCCTGATCGACGAGAACATGCCGGTCGTGGTGATCGCCACGAAGGACAGCGTCTACACGAAGGTGGTGTCGAACGTCGAGGAGGTGAAGGCCCGCGGCGGGCGCGTGCTGGCGATCGTGAGCGACGGCGATACCGAGATCGCCCGGCTGGCCGACCACGTGATCGAGGTCCCCGAGACCGACGAGGCGCTGATGCCGATCCTCAACGTCGTACCCCTCCAGCTCCTGGCCTACCACATCGCGGTCCTCCGCGGCTGCGACGTCGACAAGCCGCGCAACCTGGCGAAGTCCGTGACCGTCGAATAGAACCCGGTCGAGTGGAACCCGTCCCGTGCGCGTCCTCCTCCAGCGGGTGACCGGAGCCGCCGTCACCGTCGTCGAGGACGACGCCGAACGGGAGTCGGGACGGATCGGCCCCGGCGCGGTGGCCCTGGTCGGCTTCGGCGAAGGGGACGACGAGGGGGCGCTCGGCTGGATGGCGGCCAAGATCGCCGACCTGAGGATCTTCCCGTCCGACGGGAGCGGCTTCGAGCTCTCGCTCCGCGAGACCGGCAAGGAGCTCCTCGCGATCTCCCAGTTCACCCTCTACGGCGACGCGCGGAAGGGGCGTCGGCCCGATTTCGGGGCCGCGGCGCCGTACGCGGAGGCCGGATCGCTCTACGCGGCGTTCGTCGAGCGCTGCGAGGCGGAGCTTCCCGGTCAGGTCGCGGTCGGCGAGTTCGGGGCGCTCATGCGGGTCTCCCTCGTCAACGACGGTCCGGTGACGCTGTGGCTCGAGCGGTGAGCGAGGTCGTTCCCGCCCTCGTCCTCGCCTCCGGGAGCCCGCGGCGCAAGGCGATCCTAGGTCTGCTGGGCCTGGAGTTCGAGGTGCTGCCGGCCCCCGAGCACGTGGAGGCCCCGCCCGAGTCGGGAGAGCCTCCCGAGACGTTCGCCGTCCGCACCGCGCGGGCGAAGGCGGACGCCGTGGCCGAGGGGCGGCGAAGCGCGCTGGTGGTGGGCGCGGACACGATCGTCGTGATCGGGGGGGAGATCCTCGGCAAGCCCGCCGGCCCGGGAGAGGCGGCCGCCATGCTGCGCCGACTGGCCGGTCGCGAGAACGTGGTCCTCACCGCCGTGGCGGTCCGAGGACCCGACGGAATCGCCACCTCCGGGATCGAGTCCACCAGGGTCCGCTTCCGGGGCCTCTCCGACCCCGAGATCGACGCCTACGTCGCCACCGGCGAGCCGCTCGACAAGGCGGGCGCGTACGGTATCCAGGGCTACGGCGCCGCCCTGGTGGAGGGGATCGAGGGGTGCTACTTCAACGTCATGGGCCTCCCGGTCGTCCGGCTCCTCTCCCTTCTCGAGGAAGTCGGCTGGGCCTACGAGTTCCCGGGCAGGATCCGGCCTCTCGGGTAGGACACCGGGAGTGCCGGGGAAGCGCTCCCGGCCGACACCGGCTAGTTTCGAGCCCGTGCGCGAGACCCTCACCAACCGGCCCCCTCCGAAGACGGTGGCGATCGAGACGATCTCCTGGCGGGGCGATCACGTCCGGATGATCGACCAGACCCGGCTCCCCGAGGAGCGGGTCGAGATCGAGATCCGGACCGTCCCGGAGATGGTCGAGGCGATCCGGGCGCTGAGGATCCGGGGCGCGCCGGCGATCGGGATCGCGGGCGCGATGGGCCTCGTCGCTGCGCTCCACCCCCACCGGGACGACGAGTCCGAGGCCTTTCTCGAGGCCCTGGAGGGGTACGCCTCCGAGCTCGAGGTCGCCCGGCCCACCGCGGTCAATCTCGCGTGGGCGATCGGCCGCATGCGCCGGGTGGCCGAGGAGCACGCCGACATGGCCCCCGCCGCCCTGTGGGAGCGGCTCGAGGACGAGGCGCTGGCGATCCACGCGGAGGACCTGGCGATGAGCCGCCGGATCGGAGAGGCCGCGCAGGAGGTGATCGCCAGCCACTCGGGGATCCTCACCCACTGCAACGCCGGCGGGCTGGCCACCAGCGGCCTCGGCACCGCGCTCGCGTGCGCATACGTGGCCCACGAACAGGGGAAGCGGATTCGGGTGTTCGCCGACGAGACGCGGCCGCTGCTCCAGGGCAGCCGGCTGACCGCCTGGGAGCTGATGCAGGCGGGGATCGACGTCACGGTCATCTGCGACGACACGACCGCGGCCACGATGGCCAAGGGGGAGATCGACCTGGTGATCGTGGGCGCCGACCGGGTGGCCGCCAACGGGGACGCGGCGAACAAGATCGGCACCTATGGGGTGGCGATCCTGGCGAAGGAACACGGGATCCCCTTCTACGTGGCCGCCCCCCGGACCACCTTCGACTTCGCGCTCCGGACCGGCGCGGAGATCCCGATCGAGGAGCGCGACCCGGTCGAGGTGACGGCCGGGTTCGGCCGGCGGACGGCTCCCGAGGGCGTGAAGGTGTACAGCCCCGCCTTCGACGTGACGCCGGCCCGCTACGTCACCGGCTTCATCACCGACGCCGGTCTCGTCCGCCCGCCCTACGAGGAGACGCTCCAGGTCCTCCGGTGAGGGGCGGCCCCTCGCTCGACGTCCGCGATTGACGCGACGCCGCAGCGGCGGTATTTTCCTTTGCTGTGTTCGGAACGACATCTCTGCCGTGCGGGAGCGTCCGGCGGCGATCCCTGGGAGATCCCAACGAAGAGATCCTGCGAATGAAGACCCACAGCGTGACCCCGGACCAGATCACGCGGCGCTGGTACCTCGTCGACGCCGAGGGGCAGACCCTCGGGCGCCTGGCGAGCCGCGTCGCTCAGATCCTGAGGGGCAAGCACAAGCCGATCTACACGCCCCATCTGGACACCGGCGACCCGGTGGTGGTCGTCAATGCCGAAAAGATCCACCTCACCGGCAGGAAGATGGAGCAGAAGGCGTACTACAGGCACTCCGGCTATCCCGGGGGCCTCAAGGAGACCCCGGTGCAGCGCGTGCTCGAGAAGCACCCCGAGCGAGTGATCGAGAAGGCGGTGTGGGGCATGATGCCCAAGGGCAAGCTCGGCCGGGCGATGGTCAAGAAGCTCAAGGTCTACGCGGGCGAGAGCCACCCGCACGAGGCCCAGCAGCCGGTCGCGATCGACATCCGCGACTGGCCGCCGCAGACGCAGATCGAGGAGGAATAGCGATGGCGAAGCAGACGATCGGCGTCGGGCGCAGGAAGACCGCGGTGGCCCGGGTCTACCTGCGACCCGGCAAGGGGAAGTGGGAGATCAACGGTCGCACGCTCGACGACTACTTCCCGCGCCTGCTCCACGCGGATCAGGTGCAGAAGCCGCTCCATGTCGGCAAGGCCGAGGGGCAGTTCGACGTCCTGGTGAATGTCCGGGGCGGCGGCGTGACCGGGCAGGCCGGGGCGGTCCAGCTCGGGGTCGCCCGGGCGCTGGTGAAGGCCGACGAGGACCTGCGCGGCACGCTGAAGGGCGAGGGGCTGCTGACGCGCGACCCGCGGATGGTCGAGCGCAAGAAGTACGGTCAGCCGAAGGCCCGCAAGCGGTTCCAGTTCAGCAAGCGGTAAGACCGGGCCGGGCCCCGCGAGGGGTCGGGCGAATACGCACACCGGTGGAGGGGGGCGCGGGTGTCCCCGCGCTCGACGCGGCGGATCGCGACCCCCCGGCGAGGCCGGTGGAGGCACCAACCCGTGACGAAGGAGTCCCACCCATGGCGGTTCCAGCGGAACTGCGCGCTCTGCTCGAGGCGGGCGTCCACTTCGGACACCAGACCCGCCGATGGAACCCGAAGATGCGGAAGTTCATCTTCGCGGAGCGCAACGGCATCTACATCATCGATCTCAACAAGACGCTCCGGCAGCTGAACCGGGCCAAGACGCTCGTCGACGGCCTGGTCAAGGACGGCAAGAAGGTCCTGTTCGTCTGCACGAAACGGCAGCTCAAGGACGTGGTCCGCGACGAGGCCGAGCGGAGCGAACAGTTCTACGTGACCAACCGCTGGCTCGGCGGAACGCTGACCAACTTCCAGACGATCAAGAAAGGCCTGGCGCGGCTCAAGGAGATCGAGCGGATGCGCGCCGACGGCACGTTCGAGCTGCTGCCCAAGAAAGAGGTCATCGAGATCGAGCGCGAATTCGACAAGCTGCAGCGCAACCTGGGCGGCATCGCCGACATGGAGGAGCTGCCGGGGGCGGTCTTCGTCGTGGACGCCAAGAAAGAGCGGATCGCGGTCAACGAGGCGAACAAGCTCGGAATCCCGCTGATCGCGATCGTGGACACCAACGCCGACCCGGACCTGATCGACGTGCCGATCGCCGGCAACGACGACGCGATCAAATCGGTGCGGCTGATCACCAGCCAGATCGCCGACGCCGTCGTCGAGGCTCGTCAGCGGCTGGTGAAGGAGGAGGCCGCCGAGGCCGCCGCCGAGCATCCCGCCGAGGAGGAGCGCCGTGAGCGGCCGCGCGCTCGCCGGCGGGTCCGAGCCCGTCTCCCGGTCCAGGACGAAGGGGAAGAGGAAGAGGAAGAGTAGGAACGGGGAGGAATCGACATGAGCACGATCACCGCATCCCAGGTCCAGGAGCTGCGCCAGCGCACCGGCGTCGGCATGATGGACTGCAAGAGGGCGCTCGAGGAGACCGGCGGCGACATGGACGCCGCCATCGACCTGCTGCGCCGCACCGGACAGACGAAGGCCGCCAGGAAGGCCGGTCGGGAGGCCGGCGAGGGTCGGGTGGGTTCCTACATCCACCTCGGCGGCAAGATCGGCGTGCTGATCGAGGTGAACTGCGAGACCGACTTCGTGGCCAAGACCGACGATTTCAGGGAGTTGTGCAGGAACCTCGCCATGCAGGTGGCGGCCACCAATCCGCTCGCCGTCGACCGCGAGAGCCTGGACGAGGCCGTGGTCGAGAAGGAGAAGGCGTTGTACCGTGAGCAGGCCGAGGAGAGCGAGAAGCCGGCGAACATCGTCGAGAAGATCGCCACCGGCAAGCTCGAGAAGTGGTACGCGGAGGTCTGCTTGATGGAGCAGGCCTACATCAAGGATCCGGACCGGAAGGTGGCGGATGTCGTCACGGAGGCCGTCCAGCGGCTCGGCGAGAACATCGTCGTCCGCCGCTTCACCCGCTACGAGGTCGGCGAGCGCGCGTAAGCTGCTCTACGACCGGATCGTCCTGAAGCTCTCGGGGGAGGCGCTGGCCGGGGAGCGAGGGTTCGGCATCGACCCGCCGGTGGTCGACCGGCTGACGGACGAGATCGTGGGGATCCACGCCACCGGGGTCGAGCTGGGACTGGTCGTGGGTGGAGGCAACATCGTGCGCGGCGCCTCCGCACAGGAGCGGGGGATGGATCGCGTCTCCAGCGACTACATGGGAATGCTGGCCACCGTCATCAACGCGATGGCGCTCCAGGACCTCCTCGAGCGCAAGGGTCTCGACACCCGCGTGCTGTCGGCGATCCGGATGGACGAGGTCGCCGAGCCGTACATCCGGCGTCGGGCGGTCCGGCACCTCGAGAAAGGCCGGGTGGCGATCTTCGCCGCTGGCACCGGCAACCCCTACTTCTCCACCGACACGGCGGCGGTCCTCCGGGCGACCGAGATCGGCGCCGACGCCGTGCTGAAGGCCACCAACGTGGACGGCATCTACACCGCCGATCCGCGGATGGAGCCGGACGCCGAGTTCATCGAGAAGATCTCCTACCTCGACGTCCTCAAGCGCGATCTCCGCGTGATGGACGCCACGGCCATCTCCATGTGTCGCGAGAACGACTTGCCGATCGTGATCTTCAACATCCATCGGAAGGACGCCGTCAAGAGCATCCTGGCCGGTGAGCCCGTCGGCTCCACGGTCGTCGAAGGCTAGAGGCCACGGGAGCGGGAGGACGCCATGCAGGATCCGTTTCTGAAGGAAGTGGACGAGCACATGGACAAGTCGGTGGAGGCCGTTCGCAACGAGTTCTCCACCATCCGGACGGGCAAGGCCGCGCCGGCGCTGCTCGACCTGGTCAAGGTCGAGGCGTACGGCTCGGTCATGCCGCTGAACCAGATGGCCACGGTCTCGGCGCCGGAGCCGCGACTCCTGGTCGTCCAGCCGTACGACCCCAGCCAGATCTCCGAGATCGAGAGGGCGATCCTGGCCAGCGACATCGGGCTCACCCCCTCCAACGACGGAAAGGTGATCCGCCTGCCGGTCCCCCCGCTGACCGAGGAGCGCAGGAAGGAGCTGGTCCGCATCCTGCACAAGGTCGCCGAGGAGGGTCGGGTGGCCGTGCGGAACATCCGTCACGACGCGAACAAGAAGATCCAGCAGCGGGAGAAGGACGGCGAGATCGGCCAGGACGAGATGCACCGCAGGCTGGACGAGGTACAGAAGGTCACCGACCGGCACATCAAGCAGATCGACGCAGCGCTCGAGCGCAAGGAGAAAGAGGTGATGGAGGTCTGATGGGGACCCGCGAGCGGGAGGTCCTCGCGCGGGGCGACATGCCGCGCCACGTGGCCGTCATCATGGACGGCAACGGGCGGTGGGCGAAGAGGCGGCACCGGCCGCGGATCTTCGGCCATCGGGAGGGGATGAAGTCGGTCCGGAGGGTGATCGAGGCCGCCGCCGACCTCGAGATCCCGTACCTCACCCTCTTCGCCTTCTCCCAGGAGAACTGGAAGCGGCCGCGCGCCGAGGTCGAGGCGCTGATGACGCTGCTGAAGCGCTACATCGATTCCGAGCGCGACGAGCTGGTCGAGAAGGGGATCCGGGTGAAGGCGATCGGCGAGCTCGACCGGCTGGAACCCGTGGCGGGGGACGCCCTCGATCGGCTGATCGAGGCCACCGCGGCCGGCGAGGCGCTGACCGTCACGCTGTGCCTCTCCTACGGCGGCCGGACCGAGATCGTCGAGGCGGCCCGGCGGGCGATGAAGGCGGCGCGAGCCGGGGAGATGGATCCCGAGGACCTCGACGAGGAGACCTTCGCCGGGCTCCTCTACACGGCGGACCTGCCCGACCCGGACCTGCTGATCCGCACCTCCGGTGAGCTCCGGGTCTCGAACTTCCTGCTGTGGCAGATCGCCTACACCGAGCTCTACGTCACCGACATCCTGTGGCCCGACTTCGATCGCCAGGCGCTCGTCGAGGCGATCGCGGCGTACCAGGAGCGCGAGCGGCGCTTCGGCACGGTCCACGCCTGATTCGGGGGGCCCAGCCATGAGCGCCCCGGCGGCTCCGGCCCCGAGCACCGAGACCCGCACCCGGCTTCTCGCGGCCCTCGTCCTGATCCCCCTGTACGTGGCGGCGCTCGTGATCGGGCGTTGGGTGTTCCTCCTCGCGGTTCTGCTCCTGACCCTGGCCGGGACGCTGGAGCTCTACCGCATGATGGTGGACAAGCCGTACCGGCCGCGCGTCCTCGCGGGGCTGGGCCTGGCCCTCGCCTTTCCGCTGACGCTGTACCTCACGCACCAGTCGATCGCGATCGCGGCCCTGGTGGCCCTGGGCGTGGTCGGGGTGGGGCTCTCCCAGCTCCTCGACCCGGAGGGCGAGGAGGCGGTGGCGTCGGTGGGAGCGACTATCCTGGGAGCCGTCTACGTGGGGCTGCTCATGGCGTACCAGATCCTCGTCCGGGAGGTGCCGCGGGAGATCCCCGGCGCGCCGTACCTCTTCGGCGCGCTGCTGCTCGCCGTGCCGGTCCTGCTGACGTGGGTCAACGACACCGCCGCCTACTTCGTGGGCCACCGGTGGGGGCGGCGCAAGCTGATCCGGCGGGTGAGCCCCGGGAAATCGCTGGAGGGAGCCGTCGGCGCGCTGGCGGCGACGGTGCTGGCGGCGCTGGCGCTCCTCGCGCTGGTCAACGTGTGGGTGAGCCTCTTCGACCTCGTCGACGCGCTGACGATCGGGCTCCTGCTGGGCGTCGCCGCCCCCTGCGGCGACCTCGTGGAGTCCTCGTTCAAGCGCGACCTGGGGGTGAAGGACTCCTCCCGGCTGATCCCGGGGCACGGCGGGATCCTCGATCGATTCGACTCGCTGCTGGTCACCGTGCCCGTCTACTACCACTGGCTCGTCCTGGGGGTACTGTGAACCTGGTGATCCTCGGCGCCACCGGCTCGATCGGGGGGAGCGCGCTCGACGTGGCCGCCTCGCTCGGCGAGCGGGTCCGGGTGGTGGGCCTGTCGTGCGGGGCGGATTGGCGCGCGCTGGCCCGGCTGGTGGAGCGGTGGCGGCCCGAGGTGGTGGCGATCGCGGACCCCGAGGCCTGGCGCGAGGCGCGCGAGGAGGGAGCGTTCGCCGCCGGCCCCGAAATCCTGACCGGCGAGGAGGGCGTGTCGGCGCTCGCCGCCCTCTCCTCGGCGGACACGGTACTCAACGGGATCGTCGGTGCGGCCGGGCTCGTCCCCACGCTCACGGCGTTGCAGGCCGGCAAGCGGGTGGCGCTGGCGAACAAGGAGTCGCTGGTGGTGGGCGGGGCGCTGGTGACCGAGGCGGCAGGACACCCCGGGGCGGCGGTCCGGTTCGGGGACCCCGACGTCCGGCTCCTGCCGGTGGACAGCGAGCACAACGCGCTGTGGCAGCTCCTGGAGGGGCGGCGCGCCCGGGAGGTGCGGCGGGTGATCCTCACCGCCAGCGGAGGCCCCTTCCGGGAAACGTCCGCCGGGCGGCTGGGCGACGTCACCCCCGAGGAGGCGCTCGACCACCCGACCTGGTCGATGGGCCCGAAGATCACCATCGATTCGGCGACCCTGGCCAACAAGGCGCTGGAGGTGATCGAGGCCCACTGGCTGTTCGGGATCGGCTACGACGCGATCGACGTCGTCATCCACCCCCAGTCGATCGTCCACGGGATGGTGGAGACTGTGGACGGGACGCTCTTCGCCGAGCTCGGCGAGCCCGACATGTGGGACCCGATCCGCTCCGCCCTAACGTGGCCCGAGCGGGTGTCCCACGGCGAGCCGGTCGATCTGACCGGTCTCTCCGGTCTCACCTTCGAGAGGCCCGACCACGACCGTTTCCCGGCACTGGCGGTGGCCCGCGCCGCCGGCGAGGCGGGCGGCACGGCGCCGGCGGTGTTCAACGCCGCGAACGAGGTCGCCGTGGCGGCGTTCCTGGACGGCCGGATCGGCTTCCTCGATATTGCGGCGACCTGCGAGCGGGTCCTCGAGTCGCACGACGTGGGCCCCGCCGATTCCGTGGATACGCTCCTCACCGCCGACCGATGGGCCCGGGAGCGGGCCACCGCTACGGCCGGCCACGAATGGACCCCGAAGACTCCGGCAGGGTAGGGGAACTTCCATGCAGACGCTGCTCCTGACCGTCCTCGTTCTCGCCGTGCTCGTGTTCGTGCACGAGCTGGGTCACTTCGTGGCGGCGAAATGGGCCGGGATCGCGGTTCCCCGATTCTCGATCGGGCTCGGGCCGCGGGTGGTCGGGTTCCGCTTCGGAGAGACGGACTACTGCCTGTCGGCGATCCCCTTCGGCGGCTACGTCAAGATGGCCGGCATGGAGGGGGAGGAGGCGTTCGAGAGCCTCGAAGGGGGCCCCGAGCACGAGGACGACGAGGAGGCCGAGCTCGAGCGGGGGGTGCCGCCCGAGCGGCGGTTCGAGAGCAAGTCCCGGTGGTGGCGGCTGGCGGTCCTCTCGGCGGGCGTGGCGATGAACTTCGCCCTGGGGTGGGTGATCTACGTCGGCCTGGCGTGGAGCGAGGGGATCCCGACGATCGACGGGACGACGGTGGCCGGGGTCGACTCGGCGGCGCTCGCCGAGTACCCCGCGCTCCAGGCGCTCCCCTCGGGCGCCACGATCGTGGCGGTCGGCGGCGAGCCGGTCGAGAACTGGTACGAGTTGACCCAGGGGATCGCGGACGGGCAAGGCCCGCTGACGCTCGGGCTGGAGTCCGGGGAGACCGTGGAGGTCCCGGTCGCGGAGGACGAGCGGGGAGCGCTCGCGGTGTCGATCCAGCCGCTCGTGCCGCCACGGATCGCCGAGGTCGAGTCCGGCAGCCCGGCCGATCGGGCCGGGCTCCGCCCCGGCGACCGGATCGTCTCCGTCGACGGGGTCGAGATCGTGTCGTTCGGCGACATCTCCGGGATCGTTCGCGAGCGGCCGAACCAGGTCGTCCCCGTCACGGTCGTCCGCTCGGCCGACGGCCAGGAGCGGACGGTCTCGCTGACGGTCCGGGTCGGGTCGCAGAAGGCGCCCCGGACGACCGACGGCAAGTTCGTCGACACCGGCTACCTGGGCGTCGGCACCGACATCGGACGGGTCGAGCTGAGCCCGGTGGGAGCGCTGGTGACCGGCACCCGCGCCTCGATCCGCGCCGGAACGCTGATCGTCGACGGGCTCTATCAACTGGTGACCGGTCGGGTGAGCATGCGCTCGCTCGGCGGACCGGTGGCGATCGGCCAGCTCACCGGCCACTTCGCGCGCCAGGGGGCGTCCTCGCTCTTCGCCTGGGTCGCGCTGTTCTCGATCAACCTCGCCATCCTCAACCTCCTGCCGATCCCGGTGCTCGACGGCGGGCACATCTTCTTCCTCGGGATCGAGGCCGCCCGCGGCCGGCCCCTGTCCATGAAGCAGAAGATGCGCTGGTCGCAGGTGGGCCTCGCCTTCCTGGTGCTGCTGATGGCGTGGGCGTTCACCGCCGATATCCTGCGCCTCGTCGGGTTCTGATCCGGCCGGAGGGAAAGCGCCCCGCCGGCCCCCGGCGGCCGACCTCTCGGAGCGGACCACGGCCGACGGTGTGCGTCTTCGCCAAGGCGCCGGAGCCGGGTTCCGTGAAGACGCGGTTGACGCCGGTGCTGCGCGCGGCCGAGGCGGCCGACCTCTACCGGGCGCTGTTGGTGGATACCGTGGAGGTGGCGGAATCGACCGGCGCGAACGTCGTGGTGGCGTTCACGCCGCACGGGGCGCGCGGTCCCCTCGAGCGCCTGCTGGGGCGCCATCGGCGCTACCTGCCGCAGGGGCCCGGCGACCTCGGCCAGCGGCTCGCCTACGCGTTCGAGCGGCTCTGTGACGGACCCCGGCCGACGCTGGTGGTGGGGAGCGACTGTCCCGGGCTCGGCCCCGATCGATTGCGGGAGGCGGCCGAGGCCCTGAAGAGCTCGGACATCGTCGTCGGCCCGGCGATCGACGGCGGCTACTACCTGCTCGGCCTCACCCGCCCCCGTCCCGAGGTCTTCGCGGGCGTTCCGTGGAGCACCGGGCGCGTCTTCGAGGCGACGATGGCGAGGATCGGAGAGGCGGGACTGCGGGCCCGAGTCCTGGCCGTCGAGCGGGACCTCGACACGCCGGAGGACCTGTTCGATCTCTACGCCGGTACGCGCACGGCCACGTGGGCCGAGGCGTATCCCCGGACCTGGAAGAAGATCCACGCCCTGCTGCCCCCCCGGCGGCTCTCGATGCTCGAGGAGGTGGTCGCCGAGCGGCGCGGAGACGGGCCGGGGTGATCGATCCCGACCCGCCGGGACCGGCCGGCGGCCCTTCCCCGGCGATCCCGCCCCGTTGGGCGCTGACGGCGGGTGTGTTCGCGATCACCTGGGCGGCGATCCTGATCCGCTGGGCGGAGGCCCCCGCGCTCGCGATCGCATTCTGGCGGATGGCGCTGGCGCTGGCGATCCTGGCGGTCGCGGCGGCGGCGCTCCGGGTGCCGTTCTGGCGCTCGTGGCGCGGCGTCGACTGGTGGACGGGCGCGGGCGCGGCGCTCCTCCTCGCCCTCCACTTCGCGTTCTGGATCGCTTCGCTCGAATACACGACGGTCGCCTCGTCGGTCGTCCTGGTCAGCACGCAGCCGATCTTCGTGGCGCTGCTCGGATGGGCGTTGCTGAAGGAGCGACCCGCGCCGGCGGCCTGGGTCGGGATCGTCCTCGCGCTGATCGGCTCGGCCGTCGTCGCCGGCGCCGACCTCGCGCTCGACCGGCGGGCGCTGACCGGCGACCTGCTGGCCCTCCTCGGCGCCGTCTGGATCTCCTTCTACTACGTCCTGGCCCGGTGGCTGAGGGCCACCAAGGACCTGCTGCCCTACGTGGTCGTGATCTACGGGGCCACGGCGGCGTGGCTCCTCCTCGGCGCGCTGCTCGCCGGCGTGCCGGTGGGCGGATTCGACGGCGCCACCTGGGTCGCGCTGCTGCTGCTGGCGGCCGGGCCCACGGTGCTCGGCCACTCGTCGATGAACTACGCGCTCCGCTACCTTCGCGCCTACGAAGTCAACGTGGCGATTCTCGGCGAGCCGGTCGGGGCGGCGCTGTGGGCGGCGCTGCTGCTGTCCGAGGCGCCCGGTCCGGGCACGTGGGTCGGCGGCGGGCTGATCCTGGCGGGGATCTTCCTGACCCTGCGGCGCCGGCGGGTGACCGACGAGGTCGCGGCGGCCAACCTCTGAGGAGGGGCGATGGGGGAGAGCACCAACGGGCCGGAGGGGGTTCGTGCGTGGCGGGGCGGGGAGGTGGAGTCGCTCCACCGGGTGCACGCGGCGCTCGTCCGGGAGGGGAGGATGGTGGCCCGGCACGGCGATCCGTCGACCCGGGCCTATCTTCGCTCCTCGGCCAAGCCGATCCAGGCCCTGCCGCTCGTCGAGGAGGGCCTCGTCGAGCGGTACGGCTTCACGCCCCAGGAAATCGCGGTCATGGCCGCCAGCCACAACGGCGAGACCTTCCACCTGGACGCCGTCCGCTCGATCCTGGAGAAGGCAGGGCTCGAGGAGGATCGACTCCGGTGCGGCCCGCACCCGCCGATGCACGAGCCCTCCGCCCGCGCGCTCCGCGACGCCGGTTGCGAGCCGGCCGCGATCCACAACAACTGCTCGGGCAAGCACGCCGGGATGCTGGCGGTGTGCCGGGCGAAGGGGTGGCCCCTCGACTCGTACCGCGACGCCGACCACCCGCTCCAGGTCCGGATCCGGGACACCGTGGCCGAGCTGGCCGGGGTCGATCCCGGCTCGATCGGGATCGGGGTCGACGGCTGCGGGGTGCCCTGCTTCGCGCTGCCGGTGACCGCGATGGCCGCCGCCTTCGACGCCCTCGCCCGTCACGACGCGAGCCGCGCCGGCGAGCGCGGCCGCGCCGTCGGCGCGGTCCTCGACGCCATGGCGGCCCACGCCGAGTACGTCGCCGGCACGGGTCGGGCGTGCACGACGATCCTGGCGAAGGCGGGCCGGCGGGTGGTGGTGAAGACCGGCGCCGAGGGGGTCTTCGCGGCGGTCCTGCGGGCCGCGGGCGGAGCCGAGCCCGCCGGCCTCGCGCTCAAGGTCGCCGACGGGGCGCGCCGCGCGCAGGACGTCGCGATCGCCACCCTGCTGGCCGACCTGGGGATCCTCCAGGCGGGGGCCGACGAGGCGGTGGACGATCTGCTCCGACCGGCGGTCGAGAACCGGGCCGGGGAGGTGGTCGGACACCTGGACGCCGATCTCCCGCTCCGGGCGCCGTGAACCGGCCGGCGCCGAACCCCGAGGAGGCGATCGCGGTCGCGAGCCTCGGCGCGGCGGCGGGCTCGGGCGAAGCCGACGCCCTCATCGAGGCCCTGGACGCGGCCGGCGGGACCCTCGACCCCGACGACGTCGAGGAGCTGCTGCTCCAGACCTACCTCTTCGCCGGATTCCCACGGACGATCAACGCCTTCTTCACCTGGCAGCGGTGGGCCGCCGGGCACGACGGCCGGGGCGCGATGGTGATGGAGCCCGACGACCCGGAGGGGTGGCGCGAGCGCGGCGAGGCGCTGTGCCGGGTGATCTACGACGGGAGCTACGACGCCCTGCAGAAGCGCCTGGCCCGGCTCCATCCGGCGATCGCCCTGTGGACGCTGGTCGAGGGCTACGGCAAGGTCCTCTCACGCCCCGGCCCCGATCCCGCTCGGCGTGAGCTCGCCGCCGTCGGCGTCCTGATCGTCCTCGGCGCCGAGCGCCAGCTCGGCTCGCACCTCCTGGGCGCCCTCCACGCCGGCGTCCCGCGCGAAGCCCTGGAGGCCGCCGTCGCCGCCGTCGCCGAGCGCTGGGACCGGAGCTCGATGGTCGAGCCGCTGCTGGCCGGTCTCCCGGGATGAGCCGGGACGCCCGCCCGAGCGAGCCTCGCCACGCGTCCGTCGACGTCCGCGTCCGCTACGCCGAGACCGATCAGCAGGGGGTCGCCTATCACGCCCACTACTTCGTGTGGATGGAGATCGGCCGCACCGAACACCTGAAGCGGCTCGGCTTTCCGTACGACCGGCTGGAGGCCGAGGGGCTCCTCTTCGCCGTCAGCGAGGCGTCGTGCGTCTATCGCGGCGCCGCCCGCTACGAGGACCGGGTCGCGATCCGGACGCGCGTCGAAGCGGTGCGGAGCCGAGCGGTGGAGTTCGCGTACGACCTCTCGGTGGACGGCCGGACGATCGCGGAAGGGAAGACGACGCTGCTCGCCCTGGACCCCGACCGTCGGCCGCGGCGGATCCCGCAGGCGATCGCCGCGGCGCTCCGCGAAGGATGACTAAACCGCGGCGCCGGCGCGGCCATTTTCCAAAATCCCCGGTCCCGGCCCTTGCCACGACCGCGGATCTCGCGCATCGTCTGGTGGTTGCCGCTCGTTCCCAGTCCGCGACGGATCTCCGAGGAGGCCTTCCCTTGCGCTCGTCCGCTCCTTCGCGTCGGGAGGCGCTCGCGATCGGCGTCGCGCTGATCGCGCTCTCCGCCCTCGCCGCGCCCGCCCGAGCCCAGCTCAGCTACTTCGGCAAGAACAAAATCCAGTACGAGGACTTCCAGTGGGAGATCCTCTCGGGCGAGCACGTCGACGTCTATTACTATCCGGAGGAGCGGGAGCTGGCGCTGCTGGCGCTGGCCTACGCGGAGGAGAGCTACGACGACCTGGAGCAGGAGTTCAGCTACAATCCCAAGGACCGGATCCCGCTGGTCCTCTACGCCAGCCACCAGCACTTCGAGCAGACGAACATCGTCCCGATCGGCGAGGGAACCGGCGGCGTGACGGAGGCCTTCAAAAACCGCTTCCTCATTT
>JAHWKZ010000019.1 GCA_019347645.1 Gemmatimonadota bacterium
CCCGAAGCCGACACGTGGGATCGTCCCCCAGCTCGACACCGCCCGAACGGCGGGAGCGCGGGGGTCCGCCTTCCGGAGGCTACCGGTGGATAGCACGGTGGTCGTCGGCGCCGGACCGGCCGGGCTGGCCGCCGCCCACGAGCTCGCGGAGCGGGACCGCCCGGCGGTCGTCTTCGAGCGCGACGGGCGGGTGGGCGGGATCGCGAAGACGGTCGAGTACCGGGGATACCGCTTCGACCTCGGCGGCCACCGCTTCTTCACCAAGGTGGGGGAGGTCCAGCGGCTGTGGGAGGAGACCCTGGGCGAGGACTTCCAAGTCCGCCCCCGACTCTCCAGGATCCATTACCGGAATCGCTTCTTTCATTATCCCCTCCGGCCCCTCGACGCGCTGGTCGGGCTGGGAGCCGTCGAGTCGGCGCGCATCCTCGCCAGCTACGCGAAGTCCCGGCTCGTTCCCCGTCCCGAGGAGCGGACGTTCGAGGAGTGGGTCGTGAATCGGTTCGGGCGCCGGCTCTTCGAGATCTTCTTCGAGACCTACACCGAGAAGGTGTGGGGCGTCCCGTGCAGCGAGATCTCCGCCGATTGGGCGGCCCAGCGTATCCGGAACCTGGACCTCGCCTCGGCGGTGAAGAACGCGCTGCTCGGCGGACGCGTCGGGAGGGCGAGCGGGGGCGGCGAGGTCGTCGCCTCCCTGATCGACCGGTTCCATTATCCCCGACTCGGGCCCGGCATGATGTGGGAGCGGTGGCGGGAGCGGGTGTCCGAGCGGGGGGTCGAGACCGTCCTCGGATCCGAGGTGGTCCGGCTCCATCACCGGCGGGGGGAGGTATACGCCACCGACGTCCTGCACCGCTCGGGACGCGAGGAGCGGGTCGCGGCGGCCCACGTCGTTTCCACCATGCCGCTCCGGGACCTCGTGCGGGCGATGGCGCCCGCCGCCCCGCCGTCGATCCGAGCGGCCGGGGAGCGGCTCCGGTATCGTGACTTCCTGATCGTCGTGCTCATCGCCGACACGCCCGAACTCTTTCCCGACAACTGGATCTACATCCATTCCCCCAACGTACGGGTGGGGCGGATCCAGAACTTCAAGAACTGGAGCGAGTCGATGGTCCCCGATTCCTCGACGACCTCGCTGGGCCTCGAGTATTTCGTCCAGCGGGGCGACGATCTGTGGGACGCCCCGGATGGGGAGCTCCTCCGCCTGGGAGCCCGGGAGACGGCCCAACTGGGGCTTCTCGACCCGGACCGGGTGATCGACGGCACGGTGGTCCGTGTCCCGGACGCCTATCCCGTCTACGATCCCGGGAGCCGCGCGGCGGTGGCGGAGATCCGGTCCTGGCTCGCCGGCTTCTCCAACCTCTATCCGATCGGTCGCAACGGGCAGCACCGCTACAATAACCAGGACCATTCGATGGTGACTGGGCTCTACGCCGCGCGCACGATCGCGGGGTCCCCGCACCCGATCTGGGACGTCAACGTGGAGTCGGCCTACCACGAGGAGGTGACCGCCGGCGAGGAGGACGACCGGCGAGACTCACGCGGGGGGGATCCTCTGGTCCCGTCCCGCCCCTCGCGGCCCACCGTGGAGGAGGTTCTCCGCGCGGCGTTCGCCCGCTACGACCCTCCGGCGCTCGGTGCGGCCGTCGGCGCGGTGGCCGGATTCGGCCTCTTCCTCGCGACGGCGCTCTCCCTGCTGGCCCGCGGCGGCGCGGGCCCCCCGCTAACGCTCCTCGGGAACTACCTCTTCGGATACGAGGCCACCTGGGAGGGAGCGTTCGTCGGGCTGGCGGAGGCGGCTCTCGGCGGCTTCGTCTTCGGATGGCTGCTGGCGGGGGCGATCAACACGATGATCGGCTGGGAGGAGACCCTTCTCCGGCGGGAGCTCGAGGCTCTTGGCACCCTCGATCCCCTGTCCCGGGAGGACGCATGAGCCGGCCGCTGACCGGGGACGAGGAACGCTTGATCGAAGCCGCCGTCGCCCGGATGCGGGCCGGGGTGATGGCGATCGTGTTCGGGATGGTCGGTGGCCTCGGGCTCTTCATCGCCACCGCCTGGCTGCTCGTCCGCGGGGGCGAGGATGTGGGCCGCAACCTCGGTCTTCTGAGCAACTACTTCCCCGGCTACTCGGTCACCTGGCCGGGAAGCATGGTGGGCCTGTTGTACGGCGCCATGGTGGGGGCGATCGTGGGCGGGTCGGTGGCCTGGATCTACAACCGGATCGCCACCTGGAGCGAGAGGCGAGGCGGGTAGGATGAGCCGGCCGGAGCCCCCGCCCTTCTTCACCGTCGTCATACCCGTCCACGACGGAGGGGAGGCCTTCGACCGCTGCCTCGCGGCCCTGGCGAGCTCCGTCTTCCGCGAATTCGAGCTGGTGGTGGTGGACGACGGCTCGACGGACGACTCGTCCGCCCGGGCCCGCCGCGCGGGCGCCCGTGTCGTCGGCACCGGCGGTCCCCTGGGGCCCGCCGGCGCCCGCAACCTCGGCGCCCGTCACGCCCGCGCTCCCTGGATCTTCTTCCTGGACGCCGACTGCTCCATCCATCCCGACGCTCTCGCCCGGGCGCACGCGACGCTGCAGGCCGAGCCGGGGCTCGCCGCGCTGTTCGGGAGCTACGACGCGGCTCCGGCCGCTCCCGGGCTCGTCTCGCGGTACCGCAACCTGCTCCACCACCACGTCCACCATCGCGGTCGCGCCGAGGCGTCGACATTCTGGGCCGGCTGCGGGGCCGTCCGGCGCGACGCCTTCGAAGCGGTCGGAGGCTTCGACGCCACCGTTTATCGGGCGCCGAGCGTGGAGGACATCGAGCTCGGGGTGCGGCTCCGAGAGCGGGGCTACCAGATCCGCCTGGCGCCGGGGATACAGGCGACGCACCTCAAGGCCTGGACCCTACGCGACATGGTCCGCACGGACGCCCTCCGCCGCGCGGCCCCCTGGACCGAGCTGGCGCTCCGCTCCGGCGGATTCCCGCGGGACCTGAACGTCGGCTTTCGCGGCCGCGCGGGCATCGCCGCGGCGGCGGGAGCCGCGACACTCCTGGCGGCGGCGCCCTGGAGACCCCGGCTGGCGGGGCCCGGCCTCGCCCTCGCCGGCACGATGGTGGCCCTGGACCTCGAGCTCTTCCGGCTCCTCCGCCGTCGGGGCGGCGCCGGGCTGGCGCTGGCGGGGGTGCCCCTCCACGCCCTCCACCACCTCTGCGCCGGCCTCGGCTTCGCCCTGGGCTTCGCCCGGCACGTCGCCGGACGAAGCTCCCCCGGCCCCCAGGTGGGTCCGGGTGCTCCGCCCGCCGGTCATGAACGCCGATCGGCCCAACGCCGGTCGTAGAGACCCGGCCGGGGCGCCGCCGGGGACCGCGGCCGGCACCGGCGGGACCGCGGCGATGATTGGCCGCCTGCCGGGACGGCTTCCGTCGATCGATCCGGGTAATCGGCTTCCCCTGCCCGAGCCGGAGGGCCGGGACATCGCGCGCCCGCTGGCCTGGCTCGCCGGGCTGACGGTGATCGGGGCGGCGCTCCGGATCCGGGGTCTCGGCGGAGAGCTCTGGCTCGACGAGATCCTGACCGTCTCGTCCCACGCCGGTCGGTCGATCGGCGAGCTCGTCCTCGCTCCCGGGAGCCTCAACAGCCACCTCCTCCACACCCTGCTGGCGCACGGCTCCATCGCCCTGTTCGGAGCCGAGGAGTGGGCGATCCGCCTGCCGGCGGTGGTCTTCGGCATCGCCACGATCCCGGCCGTGTACGCGCTGGCGCGGGTCGCACTCCGGTCCCGGGAAGCGTTGCTCGCGAGCGGGCTGGTGGCGGTCTCCTATCACCACGTCCTGTTCTCCCAGAACGCCCGCGGGTACTCCGGGCTCCTGCTCTGGACGGCGCTCTCCACGCTGTTCCTCGTTCGCGCCCTCACCCGCGATCGGGGCCGGGACTGGGCGCTGTACCTGGCGACCGGGTTGCTGGCGGCCTTCACGATGCTTCTCGGAGCGCTGGTCCCGCTCGGCCATCTGGCGACTCTGCCCGCGGTCGGGCTGCGACTCCACCGCGCCGGCGCCTCCCCCCGACCCGCGGTCGCCAAGGCCGCCCTCGCGGCGGGGGCGGTCTGCCTGGCGGCGGCGGTCCTCTACGCGGCCGCCGTGCCGACGATGATCGCGGAGGTGGATCCCTCCCGGCCTCGCTGGACGCGGGGGGAGGAGCCGTTCGGGTTCTGGTACGAGCTCACCCTCGGCCTCCGAGCCGGCTTCGGGCCACTCGGGATCCTCGCGCTCCTGGCCGCGGCTTCGCTGACGGTGGGGGGATTCCGTCTCGCGCGCCGGCACTCCGTCTACGTGGCGCTGCTGGTCGCGCCCCTGGTCCCGACCGCCGCTCTCGCCGCGGTCGGCTTCTGGGTCGCCCCCCGATTCTTCCTGTGGTCGATCCCCGCCGCGGCGATCGCGCTGGTGGCGGCGGCCTCCATGATGGGACGCGCCTCCCGGTGGGTCGTTCCGGCCACCGTCTCGCTGGTGGCGGTCGCCTCGCTGTGGGCCCTGCCGAGGTACTACGCCACCCCCAAGCAGGCCGTTGGAGCCAGCGCGGAGTGGGTCCAGCGCCGCAGCGCCGCCGGAGAGCCGGTGGTCGCCGTCTCGCTCGCCGTGCCGGGGATCCGCTTCTACGCTCCGCGCGTCGGCCTGGACGCCCGCCGGGTGGAGGAGGCCTCGGAGCTCGAAGAGCTCCTCGCGATCGAGCGCCGGGCCGGCGGGCGCCGGATCTGGATGCTGACCACCCACCGCCGCTTTCTCTTCACCCGACAGCCCGCCCTCCTCGAGCACATCGAGCGATGCTACCGCCCGCTCGAGGAGTTCCCGGCCACGATCCATCGGATGGAGATCATGGTATGGGTGGGAGGATGTCCGGCCGTCGGCTCCACGTCCCGTGGGAGGCCCGCTCCCGACCCGGCGAGATCGACCTCCGGCACCGGCCCGGGACCCTGAACGCTTTCCGGCCCGAGCCGATCGTCGCTCCCCGGGGCGATCCCTGGAACCCCGGGCGGGGCTCGGTGGTATGACCGGTACCGAGGCCGGCCCTTTCGGTCCCCGCCGGCTCCGTCTCTTCATTTCGATGCAGGAGGTACACCGATCCCCATGATGAGCCCGATCAAGACCAAGGCCCTCGTCCTGATCGTGGGGCTGGCCTGCCTGAGCCTGGGCGTCGTGTTCGCGTCCTCTCTCGACTGGACGCCGGTCTCGCTCGCCAACCAGAGCGCGACGACCCAGGCGCCGACGACCCAGGCTTCGCTTCGCGAGACCGCCAACGCGTTCACGCGCATCGCCCAGGACGTCACGCCGGCGGTCGTCTTCGTGACGGGGCAGCGTCGCGTGGGCGCAGAGCGCCTGCCGTTCGACATGGGTCCTTTCGAGGACTTCTTCGACATGCCCCAGCGCGACGCCCCCCGACAGCCGCGGTACCGCCCGAGCGGCGGATCCGGGGTGATCGTGCGTGAAGACGGCTTCGTCCTGACCAACCACCACGTCGTCGATGGTCTCGAGGACATCCGGGTCATTCTGAACGATCGTCGGCAATTCGACGCCGAGGTGATCGGTGGCGATCCCTCGACGGACATCGCGGTGCTGAAGATCGACGCCAGCGGCCTGCCCATCACCCCGCTCTCCTCGGACGACCGCGTCCAGGTGGGCGAGTGGGTGCTCGCCTTTGGTAACCCCTTCGGCCTCGAGTTCACGATGACGGCCGGGATCGTCAGCGCGATCGGCCGCGGCAACCTGCAGATCATCAACCGCGGCGAGAACCCGTACGCGATCGAGGACTTCATCCAGACCGACGCGGCGATCAACCCCGGCAACTCCGGCGGTCCCCTGGTGGACATCCAGGGTCGGGTGGTCGGGATCAACACCGCCATCGCCTCGCGGACGGGGGGCTATCAGGGCTACGGCTTCGCGATCCCCATCTCCATCGCCCGGCGGGTGATGGAGCAGCTGATCGAAGAGGGCGAGGTGCGCCGGGCGATCCTGGGCGTGCAGATCCAGACCGTGACGCCGCTCGACGCCGAGGCGCTGGGGCTTCCCCAGATCAGCGGAGTACGGATCGACGGCTTCACCGACATGGACGGCAGCCCCGCCCGCGAGGCGGGCCTGCGACCCCAGGACGTCGTTCTCGAGGTCGACGGCGACCGGATCGAGACCGCTTCCGACCTCCAGCAGGCGATCGCCTTCCACGAGCCCGGAGACAAGGTGACGCTCACCGTCTGGCGCGACGGGGAGCGCAGGCGGATCGACGTGGAGCTGGGCGAGCGGCCGGCGGAGGCCCCGCAAATCGCCCAGCGCGAGCCGACCGAGGCCAGCGAGACGGTGCTCGGGATGGCGGTCCAGAGCGTGACGTCCGAGATCCGGCAGGTGATCGCCCGCGAAACGCGGCTCGCCGCCTCCGAGGTCCCCGACGGCGTCTTCATCGCCGACGTCGACCCGCTCGGACCGGCGGGCGAAGCGAGCATCGTCCCTCGGGGCATCGTCACCCAGGTGGGCGACACGCGGGTCCGCGACGTCTCCGAATACCGCGCCGCGGTCGCGAAGCTCCGATCGGGCTCGGTCGTCTACCTGCGCATCTGGTACGCCGGCGTCGGCGAGCAGTACCGCCCGATCCGCGTCCCGCGCTAGGAGGCGGAGCGGGGTTCGCAGGAAGCGCGACAGGCGGCCGACCGCCCCCGAGGCGCGCCGGCCACCGCTTTGTCCCCCCGACCCCAGCGCCTATATTCCGACTCGCCCCCGAGGCCGTGCGGGCGCCCGGTCGAGCACCCGAGCGCCCGACGCGTATCGGGCTCAGGAGGCGTTCGCTGGCAAGGCGCGCGACCGAGCGGTCTCCGAGGCGTGGGCCGCGTGCGAAGCACGGCCACGCCGCAGGAGACCCGAGGGAGCGGAACGCCGCCAGCGGGCGCCTCCTGAGCCCGATTGCGAGAGTGGTGGAACTGGTAGACACGCGAGCCTTAGGAGCTCGTGGGCCGCAAGGTCCGTGGGGGTTCGAGTCCCTCCTCTCGCACCAAGCGAGGAAGATCGAATGGCCGACATCATCGACGCCCCCGCCGTCCGCACGCGCCTCGAGGAGCTCCCCCGCTGGCGGCGCCGGATCGAGGTCGAAGTGCCCGCCCGGCGTGCCGAGGTGGTCCGCCGGCGCTACCTGGAGGCGTTCACCCGCAAGGCCAGGCTGAAGGGCTTCCGCCCCGGCAAGGCGCCGGCGAAGCTGGTCGAGCAGAAGTACGGGGGGGAGATCGAGCAGGAGACGCTCAAGGATCTGATCCATGAGGGGTACGAGGCCGCCGTCGAGCATCACGAGCTCGATCCCGTGGGCATGCCCGACGTGCGGGGGGTCCGATGGACCGACGAGGGCGATCTGGCGTTCACCGCCGAGGTCGACGTCGAGCCCGAGATCGAGCTCGCCCGCACCGGCGGCTTTCGGGTCGAGAAGAAGGTCCGAACGATCTCCGACGAGGACGTCGACCGCGTCCTGGAGCGGCTGCGCGAGGACCGGGCCGACTGGCGGCCGGTCGATCGTCCCGCCGCCGAGGGCGACCGGATCGTGTTCGACTCCGTCCCGCTCGACGCTGGAGGCGAGCCGCGCGAGGCGGAACGGGTGGAGAACCACCGGATCGAGGTCGGAGAGGGTTCGCTGCTCCCCGACTTCGAGGAGGGGCTGCGGGGCAGGAAGCCGGGTGAGCGTGCCGAGATCGTCGTGAGGTTTCCGGAGGACCACCCGAACGAGGCGCTCCGGAGTGCCGCCCGGACGTTTCGGATTTCGGTCGACGCGGTGAAGGAGAAGGTCCTGCCCGGGCTGGACGACGAGTTCGCGCGCTCGGTGGGCGCCTTCGATTCGCTCGAGGATCTCCGGGCCCATGTCCGGAAGAACCTCGAGGAGGAGGTCGATCAGCAGTCGCGGCGCGAGGTGAACGAGGCGCTGATCGACCAGATCATCGAGGCCAACGACATCGAGGTCCCGGAGGCGATGGTCGACCGCTATCTCGCGAACATGATGAGCGATCGGGGGGGACCGCTCGAGGGCCGGGTCCCGGAGGAACGAATGGAGGAGATGCGGAAGGTGCTCCGGCCGGGTGCCGAACGAGCGATTCGACGCTACTATATCCTTCAACGGTTCGCCGACGAGCGGGGTTTGAGAGCCGACGACGAGGCGGTCCACGAGGCGATCGCCGAGAGGATCGACACCGAGGAGACCTCGGTGGCCGAGGCGAGACGCCGGCTCGAGCGCTCCGGCGATCTCGAGGACCTGCGGTTCCATCTGACGATGGAGCGGGTGTTCGAGTCGCTGAGGGAGGAAAGCGAGATCGTCGAGACCGAGGCGGACGATTGATCGGCCGCGCCGGTCCCGCCGAAGCGATGGAACGAGAGAATCCCTGATTCCGATTCCGAGGAGATTCACCACATGCCGCTGATCCCGATCGTCGTCGAGCGCACCGGACGAGGCGAGCGCTCCTACGACATCTACTCGCGCCTGCTCAAGGACCGCATCGTGTTCCTGGGCACGCCGATCAACGACGAGATCGCCAACCTGGTGATCGCGCAGATGTTGTACCTGCAAGCCGAAGCGCCCGACAAGGACATCAACGTGTACATCAACAGCCCGGGTGGCGTGGCCAGCGCGGCCCTGGCGATCTACGACACCGTCCAGTACCTCGAGTGCGACGTCTCGACGATGTGCATGGGACTGTGCGCCTCGGCCGCGTCGCTCCTGCTGGCCGCCGGGACGCCCGGCAAGCGGTACGCCCTGCCCCACTCCCGGATCATGATCCACCAGCCGCTCGGGGGCGCGCAGGGACAGGCCACCGACATCGAGATCCAGGCGCGCGAGATCCTGCACCTGAAGCAGAAGGTGAACGAGATCCTCGCCGACCACACGGGTCAGGACGTGGAGAGGATCGCCGCCGACACCGACCGCAACTTCTGGATGAGCGCCCAGGAAGCCAAGGAATATGGCATGGTAGATGCGGTATTGGCGCACCGCGAGCAGCGCGCAGACGGGGCCGGTGGAGGGTCCACGAATGAGGGGAGCGAGTAGACGATGAGCGGGTACGACAACCGCAGCGGCGGCCGAGGATCCGACGAGCTGCGTTGCTCCTTCTGCGGCAAGAGCAAGGAGCACGTCCAGAAGTTCATCTCGGGCCCCTCGGTCTACATCTGCAACGAGTGCATCAAGCTCTGCAACGAGATCCTCCAGGAGGAGGCGATGCAGGGCACCGCCGCTCCGTTGCAGGAGCTGCCGACGCCGCGCGGGATCAAGGAGCATCTCGACCAGTACGTCATCGGGCAGGACGAGGCGAAGAAGAATCTCTCCGTCGCCGTCTACAATCACTACAAGCGGATCAACGGGCGAACGGACGATGACGTCGAGATCGAGAAGTCGAACATCCTGTTCATCGGACCTACCGGCGTCGGCAAGACGCTGCTGGCCCACACCCTGGCCCGTTTCCTCCAGGTACCCTTCACGATCGCCGACGCGACCACGCTGACCGAAGCGGGGTACGTGGGCGAGGACGTGGAGAACATCATCGTCCGGTTGCTGCAGGCGGCGAACTACAACGTCGCGGAGGCCGAGCGCGGCATCATCTACATCGACGAGATCGACAAGATCGCGCGCAAGAGCGAGAACCCGTCGATCACCCGCGACGTCTCCGGCGAAGGCGTGCAGCAGGCGCTGCTGAAGATCCTCGAGGGGACGGTGGCATCCGTCCCGCCCCAGGGCGGACGGAAGCATCCCCAGCAGGAGTACATCCAGGTCGACACCAAGAACATCCTGTTCATCTGCGGCGGGGCCTTCGACGGCCTGGAGAAGATCATCATGCGGCGCACCGACGCGCAGGCGATCGGCTTCGGTCGGCCCGGCTCCAAGCCGGCCGAGGTCCTCCGCGCGAGCCTGATGAACCAGGTCGAGCCCGAGGACCTGATCCACTACGGCCTGATCCCCGAGCTGGTCGGCCGTCTTCCGGTGGTGGCCAATCTGGATCCGCTCGACGTGGAGACGTTGGTGGAGATCCTGGAGCGACCCAAGAACGCGCTGCTCAAGCAGTACGAGCGGCTCTTCGAGATGGAGAACGTGACGCTGACCTTTCAGAGGGAGGCGGTCCAGGCGATCGCCGAGAGGTCGGTGGCTCGGAAGACCGGCGCGCGCGGCCTCCGCGCCGTGGTCGAGGAGACGATGCTCGAGATCATGTTCGAGATCCCGTCCCGCTCGGACATCGAGGAGGTGGTGGTCACCCGCGAGACGGTGATCGAGAAGAAGCCCCCCATCTACGTGCTCAAGCGTCAGGCGCGAGAGGAGCGCTCCCGGGAGTCGCGCTCGGCGCGCGAGGCGTAGCCCCTCGGGTCCCACGGGAAGCGTGCTCGAGGTCCACGACGTTCGCTTCGTCGGGAGCACGTCGGATCCCGATTGGCACCCCGATCCCCCCCGTCCCGAGATCGCGTTCGTCGGCCGGTCGAACGTCGGCAAGTCCTCTCTACTGAACACGCTGTGCCGGCGCAAGAAGCTCGCCCACACCAGCAAGACGCCGGGCAAGACCCGGACGCTGAACTACTTCGACGTCGACGGGACGTGCTACTTCGTCGATCTGCCCGGCTACGGGTACGCGAAGCGGCCGATGGCGGAGCGAGAGCGGTGGGGCCCGATGATGGAGGCGTATCTGTCCGGGAACGCACGTCTGGCCGGCGTGGTCTCCTTGATCGACAGCCGACACCCCCCCACCCGACTCGATCAGCGGATGGTCGAGTACCTGGCGAGCCAGGAGATCCCCACCCTCGTCGTCCTCACCAAGGCGGACAAGGTGGGTCGGGGACAGCGGGCAGACCGGCTCGGCCGGATGACCGAGCGTCTCGGCGTCGATCCCGATCAGATGGTATGGTTCTCGAGCCTGAGCGGCGAAGGCCGCGACGAGATCTTCACCGCCATCTCGCACCTCGTCGAATCGGAGGCCGCATGAGACCGTCCGTCCGCCCACCGGGCCCGCCCGCCGGGCTCCTCTCCGTACTGGCCGTGGCGGCCGCCCTGGCCGCCTGCGCGACTCCTCCGCCTCGTGACGCGGAAACCGGGGCCGACGCCGCGGACTCTCGTGAGGCGGTCGTCGACACGCCTCCCGTCCCGCGCGACGACCGGTCGACGGGCTACCTCTCGTGGGAGCGGCTCGGAGTGCGGATGGTCGGCGAAGGGCCGACCGCCGGCCTTCGGCTCGACGTCACCACGCTCGACGACGAGGCGATCGCCCTCGCCTCGGACGACATCCGGGCGTACTTGCGCGACGTCAAGGGGCGGATCACCGACGCGGTCCCGACCCTCGACGCCCGCGAGCTGCACGCCTTCCTGGTCGGCTACACGGGCTTCGAGAAGGAGGTCTCGTTCGACCCCACGCTGCTCGAGCTGCGGTCGGAAGGCTCCACCTACTATCCTCGGTACATCGTGCCGGTCAGCCCCCAGTTCGACCGCCGACTGGTGAACCTCCACGAGACCGTGTACGGCATCTACCTGTTCGATTCGGAGATCGACCTGAACGCCATCCTGGAGTTCCGGTACGAGAACCTCTCCTCGGGATCCGGCTGGCGGTCGGTCGTCGAGGCGATCCAGCGGGCCAAGACCCGAGGAGGGCGATCGAGGTGAGCGACCCGACGCGCATCCTCGTCACCGGCGCGAACCGCGGGATCGGCCTCGGCTACGTCCGCGAATGGCTCGCCCGGGGCGCCCGTGTGTTCGCCACCGCCCGTCGTCCCGACGAAGCGGACGAACTGAACGCCCTCGCGGACGAACGTCCCGATCGGCTCACGGTCCTCCAGTGTGACGTCACCGACCCGGAGACGATCCTCGCCGCCCGTGACGCGGTGGCCGGGGCCGCCGACGGCCTCGAAGTGGTCGTGAACAACGCCGGCGTCATGGGTCAGCGCGGGGAGTTCGAGGAGGTCGAACCGGCCGAGATCCGCCGGGTCTTCGAGGTGAACACGCTGGGTCCGATCCGGGTCGCGCAGGCCTTCCTGCCGCTCCTGCGAGGCGGTCGCGAGCCGCGCCGCCTGGTGCACATGACCAGCCTGATGGGGTCGATCGACGACAACTCCAGCGGTGACGCCTATCCGTACCGGATCTCCAAGTGCGGCCTCAACATGGCCAATCGGTCGATGGCCGTGGACCTGGCCGGGGAGGGAATCGTGAGCGTGGTGCTCCACCCCGGGTGGGTGAAGACGGGCATGGGGGGCTCCGGCGCCCGCGTGAGCGTCCAGGAAGCCGTCGAGGCGCTGGTCGACGTGATCGAGAGGCTGGACGCCGAAAGAAGCGGCGGGTTCTACGACCGGGACGGCGAGCCGCTGCCCTGGTGAGATCGGGGAGATCCCGGCGACGGAGGGAGCGGCTGAGGCCGTCGGGCGGGACGGCTATGACAGGTCGTACCGCTTGAGCTTCCGGTACAGCGTGCGCTCTCCGATCCCGAGGACTTCGGCGGCCTTCCTCCGGTTGCCGTCGACGGACTCGAGCGTCCTCTCGATCGCCAGGCGCTCGAGCTCCTCGAGGCTCATCCCGACCCGGAAGCCGGCCTCCTCCTCCTCGACCTCCGGCCGCGCGGGAGCCGAATCGACGCTCTCCCGCACCTCCGGGGGGACCGGCACGATCGCTCGCGAGCGGCTCCCCTCCTCGGTCTCGACCTCGACCGCCTGGAGCCAGTCGATCTGGCGTCGGCTATCGGCGATCATCGATCGGATCTCCGCGTTGTCGCGGCGCAGGTCGTCGAGCTCGCCCTTGAGATCGCGGTAGAACCAACCGAGCAGCGCTTCGATCCGACGGGAGGACGCGCCGCTCTCCCCTTCCTCCACCTCCCTCAGCGTGACCGGCAGCAGCCGTTCGGGTCCGGCCCGCGAGTAGATCTCCTCGGGGATGTCGATGGGGCGGATCTTCGACCCCGGCGTCAATACGAGCATCGACTCGACGAGGTTCCTCAGCTCCCGCACGTTCCCGGGCCAGTCGTAGTTGACGAGGATCTCCATCGCCTCGTCGGTGATCCCCACGAAGTCGCGGTCGTTCTCCCTGCAGAATCGCTGGACGAAGTGGTGGATCAGCAGCGGGACGTCCTCCCTGCGCTCGCGGAGCGGGGGCATTCGGACGTGGAGCACGTTCAGGCGATAGAAGAGGTCCCGGCGGAAGCCACCCTCCTCGACCTCCTCGCCGAGGTCCTTGTTCGTCGCGGCGATGACCCGCACGTCCACCTGGATCGAATTCGAGCCGCCGACCCGCATGAACTCCTTCTCCTCGAGAACCCGCAACAGCTTCACCTGCGTGGCGTGCGGCATCTCCCCGACTTCGTCGAGGAAGAGCGTGCCCCCGTCGGCGATCTCGAAACGACCCTTCCGCAGCGACGTGGCGCCCGTGAAGGCGCCCTTCTCGTGCCCGAAGAGCTCGGACTCCAGCAGCGTCTCGGTGAGGGCCGCGCAGTTGACGGGGATGAACGGCTCGGAGGAACGCGGCGAGAGGTCGTGGATCGCCCGCGCCACGAGCTCCTTCCCCGTCCCGCTCTCGCCCTCGACCATCACCGTGGAATGGACCGGGGCGTACTGCGCCACCCGTTCGAGGACCTCCTTGATCGCGTTGGAACGGCCCACGATATGGGTCCTGCCGACCAGCTCCTCGCGAGCCAGGAGACGCCGGGCGATCAGCGCCACCTCGTCGGGATCGAACGGTTTCTCGAGGAACTCGTCGATTCCCGAGCGACGGAACCGCTCGATCCGGACCGGATCGAGCTCGTCCACGAGCGCGAGGACGGCGACGGGGATCGAGGCGTCTTCCACGGCCCGCAGGAAGTCCCGCGTCGTCGGCTCGGCGAGCCCTCCGGTAAGGACGATCAAGGCGACCTCCTCGCCCGGCACGACACGGTCGCGGATCTCTCGCAGGGATTCGACCAGCTCGACCTCGAACTCCTCAGCCGCGAGGGTCCGCTCCACCCGGACCGCGTATTCCGGGTCGTACCGGCTGATCAGGACCACGCCGGGAGGCGCGTCGGCGGAACTCACGAGGTGGGAGATCGATGGTGGTGCCGGGACGCGGCGGACCCCGAGACGAGCGCCACGGCGTGATCGAGGACCGGGGCCAGGACCGCCAGCCCCTCGACGACCGCCTTCGGGCTGCCGGGCAGGTTGACGATCAGCGTGGTGCCCCGGACCACCGCCGCTCCACGCGACAGCATCCCGTGCGGGGTGACTTCCAGCGCGGCGGCGCGGAGAGCCTCGGCGATCCCCGGCGCCTCGCGCTCGGCGACGTCGCGCGTCGCCTCGGGCGTCACGTCACGCGGAGCGAGGCCCGTGCCGCCGGTCGTCAGCACGAGGGCGAGCTCCACCTCGTCGGCCCAATCGCGCAGGACCCCCGCGATCCGCGAACGGTCGTCGGGCACCACCTCGCGACGGCTCACGTCCCAACCCAGCGCCTCCAGACCCTCGGCCAGGGCCGGGCCGCTGACGTCGGCCCGCTCGCCGGCCGCCGCCCGGTCGCTGACGGTGAGGACGCCGGCCGCACGGGCGGCGGGTGCCATTTCGGCAGACATGCACGGGAATGTATCCGCGACCGCGGCGTTCGTCAGGGGCGGTCGGGAGCGCGGCCGGGCGGGTTCACTCCGACCAGACGCCGAGGCCCTCGCTCCGGGCGAGATCCTCCGCCGCCCGGAGTCGCCCGGCGTGGCGGTGGTTGGGAGGATTCGGCTCGAAGAAGGCGAAGCCCTTGCGGATGAGCACGTCGTTGACCAGCCGGCCGTCGTCGAGCCGGACGTAGCCTTGCAGGCGTCCCTGCCCGTCACGGATCTCGCGATCGGTCTCGATCCGGACGGTCGAGTCGACGGGGACGAGGGTGGCAAGCGCGCGGCGGGCCGCGTCGCCGAACCGCCCGCCCTCCGGGGCGTCGACCAGCAGCAGGCGGACGGTCGTGCCGTCGCGGCAGTTGAACGTGTCGCCGTCGACGACGAACGCCACCGTGCAGGCCTCGGGCGGGGCCGCCGGTTGACCGGAGGCCGCCCGGGGGGCTGCTATCAGTGCGAGAAGCGCGAGAAGCGCGAACCCCGGACGATGCATGCAGACCTCCCTCCCGTGATCGTTCGGAAGGGTCATCGCTTCAGCGACCCCTCCGTGTAGAACGGCGTCTTCGCCACCTCCGCGTCGACCTCGCTTCCCCGGATCTCGACGCCGAGCGAAGTGCCAGGCCGGGTGTGATCGACCGGGAGGTAGCAGGTGCCTATTCCGTACCCGAGGGAGGGGCTCGTCGTTCCGCTCCTCACCTCCGAGACCGCCTCCCCTCCAACCATGACGCGATAGCCCGGCCGCGGTATTCCACGTTCCGTCGTCCGGAAGCCGACCAGCTTCCGGGAGGGCCCCTCCGCCTTGACGCGCGCCAGCGCCTCCTGTCCCACGAACCCCCCCTCCTTCTCCAGCTTCACGATCCAGCCGAGGCCGGCCTCGTAGGGGTTCGTGGACTCGTCGATGTCGTGCCCGTAGAGCGCGTACTTCATCTCCAGCCGGAGGGTATCTCGAGCGCCGAGGCCGGCCGGCTGGAGACCGGTCGACGCGCCGGCCGCGGTGATCGCCTCCCACACCTCGACCGAGGCGTCGCGATCGAAGTACAGCTCGAACCCGTCTTCGCCGGTGTAGCCGGTCCGGCTGATCACCGCCTCGACGCCGGCCACCCGTCCATCCCGCTTCCAGTAGAACGGGATCTCCCCCAGCTCCACGTCCACGATCGGCGCGAGCGTCTCCTCCGCCCTCGGACCCTGCACCGCGAGGAGACTGATGGCGTCGGAGCGGTCCTCCAACGAAACCCCGTCGCGGGGCAGGTGGTCGTTCACGTGGGACAGGTCCCTGGCCACGTTGGCCGCGTTCACCACCATCATGTACCGCTCCGGCCCCAGGCGGTAGACGACGCAGTCGTCGACGATCCCGCCGTCCGGGTTCGTCATCGTGGAGTACTGGGCCTGGTCCACCTCGAGGGCGGAGGCGTCGTTGGTGGTCACCCGTTGCACGGCCTCCAGCGCCCGCGGGCCGTCGAAGACGAACTCCCCCATGTGCGAGACGTCGAAGACGCCGACCCGCTCGCGCACGGCCCGGTGCTCCTCCTTGATCGACCCGTACCGGACCGGCATCCACCACCCGGCGAACGGGACCATCTTCGCCCCCAGCCGTTCGTGCACGTCCGCGAAGCCGGTCCGTTTCAGCACCTCTTCTTCCACCCGACCTCCTGCCGGTCCGCCACTACAGGATGTACTTCCGGAGGTCCCGGTCCTGGACGATCCCCGCGAGCCGATCCTCCACGTTCTGCTCGTCGATCACGATCTCCCCCGTCTCCACCTCGGGGACGTCGAACAGGATGTCGTCGAGGAGTCGCGTCATCACCGTGTGCAGGCGTCTCGCCCCGATGTTCTCCATCGCGTCGTTCACCTCGGCGGCGATCCGCGCCACGGCTCGCACCGCGGAATCGGTGAAGGTCAGCTTCACGCCCTCGGTGTCGAGCATGGCACTGTACTGGATCGTCAGCGCGTTCCGCGGCTCGGTGAGGATCCGCTCGAAGTCGGCGGCCGTGAGGCTGCTCAGCTCCACCCGGATCGGGAAGCGCCCCTGTAGCTCGGGGATCAGGTCGCTCGGCTTGGAGACGTGGAACGCACCGGCGGCGACGAACAGGACGTGGTCGGTGCGGATCAGCCCGTACTTGGTCTGCACGTTCGACCCCTCCACGATCGGGAGCAGGTCCCGCTGCACGCCTTCCCGGGATACGTCGGGGCCGCCGGTCGAGCGCTCGCCGGCGATCTTGTCGATCTCGTCGAGGAAGATGATCCCCGAGTTCTCGGTCCGATAGACCGCCTCGTCCACGACCTGGTCCATGTCGATCAGCTTCGAGAGCTCCTCCTGGAGCAGGATCCGGCGCGCCTCGGCGACCGACACCGTCCGCCGCTTCTTCTTCTTCGGGAGGATCTCCTCGAGCATGTCCGAGACGTTGATGTCCATGTCCTCGAAGCCCATCGGGGAGAGGACCTCGACGAACGGCATTCGCGCCTGGGACGTCTCGACCTCGACCTTCCGCTCCTCGAGCTTCCCATCGGCGAGGAGCTTGCGGAGCTTCTCCCGGGAGCGCTCGCGCTGGGCCACGGCGTCCTCGGTGGCGGCCTCCTCGGCCTCGGCGGCGCCGATCCGGTCGACCACGTACCGCCGCCCGCCCGGCGCTTCGGCCGGAGCTCTCTTGAGCGGCGGCAGCAGGAGATCGAGGAGTCGCTCCTCGACGTTCTCCTCGGCCTGCTCGTAGACCTCGTCCTCCCACTCCTGGCGCACCATGTTCACCGCGATCTCCACGAGATCGCGGACCATGGACGCGACATCCCGCCCGACGTAGCCCACCTCGGTGTACTTGCTCGCCTCCACCTTGACGAACGGGGCGTCGGCGAGTCGGGCCCGGCGGCGCGAGATGGCCGTCTTGCCCACCCCGGTGGGTCCGATCCTGAGGA
>JAHWKZ010000001.1 GCA_019347645.1 Gemmatimonadota bacterium
GCCCATGTAGGGGCGCAGGGCTTCGGGCACGGTCACCGAGCCGTCCTGGTTCTGGTAGCTCTCGAGGATCGCGATCATCGTCCTCGGGAGCGCGAGCGCGGAGCCGTTCAGCGTGTGCGGATGGTACGTCCCGCCGCCGTTCTCGTGCCGCGCTCGCAGCATCGCCCGCCGGGCCTGGTAGTCCTCGCAGTTGGAGCACGAGGAATCCTCGAGCCACATCTCGCACCCCGGCGCCCACACCTCGAGGTCGTACGTCTTGGCGGCGGCGTTCCCCATGTCGCCGGCGGCCAGCAGAACCACCCGATAGGGGAGCTCCAGCGCCTGGAGGAGCGCCTCGGCGTCGACGGTCAGCGACTCGAGCGCGTCGTAGGAGTCCTCCGGCTCGACGATCTCGAACAGCTCCACCTTGTCGAACTGGTGGACGCGGATCAGCCCCCGGGTCTCGCGGCCGTGGGCGCCCGCCTCGCGGCGGAAGCACGGCGTATACGATACGTACCGGCGCGGGAGGGTACCGGGATCGAGGATCTCCTCGCGGTGCCATCCCATGATGGGGACCTCGGCGGTCGGTATCAGGTACAGGTCGTCGACCTCGGCGTGGTAGAGCTGGTCGGCGAACTTCGGCAGGTGGCCGGTGGCCGTCGCGGTGACGGGGTTCACCAGGTACGGGGGCGCGAGCTCGAGGTACCCCTTGCCGCGGTGGGTGTCGAGCATGAACGAGATCAGCGCCCGGGCGAGTGCGGCGCCATCCCCGACGAGGCCCACGAACCCGCTCCCGGCGACCTTGGCCGCGCGGTCGAGCTCGAGGATCCCCAGCTCGGGACCGAGGTCCCAGTGGGCCCTGGGCTCGAAATCGAAGGTCCTCGGCTCGCCCCACTCGCGGACGAGCACGTTGTTCTCCGGCCCGCCGACCGGCACCGACGCGTGCGGCAGGTTCGGGATCTCCAGGAGCATCGAGTCGAGCGTCTCCCTGTGGGCGTCGGCCTCCTCGTCCAGGGACTTGATCCGGTCCGCCACCTCGCGCATCTCGGCCTTCAGCGCCTCGGCCTCGTCGCTCTTCCCCGACTGGATCAGGGTGCCGATCTCCTTCGAGCGGGCGTTGCGTACGGCTTTCAGCCGCTCGCTCTCCACCAGCAGCCGACGGTGCTCCTCGTCGAGGGAGACGAGCCGTTCCACGTCGGCGCTCTCGCCGCGCTTCTCCAGCCCGTCGCGGAGCGCGTCCGGAGCGTTCCTGAGCAGCCGCACGTCGAGCATCGCTATGGCGACTCCTCCGTCCCGACGGTCACGTCACGGTTCAGCGGCTGCCGCTGATACGCCCAACGGAATCTCACGAACCGGGAGCGGGGGTCGTCGGGGATCTCCCGGCCCACCTCGGTGACCTCGAGCTTCGCGTAGTTGATGGGGACGATGATGCCGCCGAGGCTCGTGATCCGAAACGCGTAGACGTGGCCTTCGACGACCTCGGCCGGCTCGTCCGTGTAACCGCTCTCCGGTACCGTCGTCACCGCCTCGAACGTCTGCACCCCGCGGGACTCGGTGAGGTCCAGGATGCCGGTCCTCGTGAGCGACAGGCCCGGCGCCACGTCCGTGAACGGTCGGAAGACGAGCGTTTCGGCGGCGGCATCCAGGACCCAGGTTCCGTTGGACGGGGTATCCCCGGTCCCCACGAAGAACCGCTCCCCGGCCGGGAAGATCCATCCGCTCGGGAAGCCCTCGAGCGCCAGCTCCCACACCTGGCTCGATCCATGGGAGACCAGCGGCGTGGTGCCCCGGAAGGGATTCTCCTCGTCGCACCCGACGATCACGAGGATCGTCAGCGCCGCCGCGACTGTTCGGATCGTCCGCATCATACCCTCGCCTGTCTCTCCTCGGCTCCGATTCTGTTCCGCCAGTCGTCCAGCAGATCGCGAGCCGTCTCCTGCCATCCGATCCGCGGCGACCAACCGGTCGCCGCCTCCACCTTCGACGGGTCGCCCACGATCCATTCGACCTCCGTGGGGCGGAGCCGCTCCTCGTCCCGCTCGAGCGTCACCGGACGCTCCGCCAGGCCGACCAGCGTCTCCAGCGCGTCCCCGATCGTGCGGCCGATGCCGGAGCAGACGTTGTACGCCTCGCCGGGCTGGCCGCGCTCCAGGAGCGCCGCATAGGCGCCCACCACGTCCCGGACGTCGGAGAGGTCACGGACCGCGCCGAGCCAACCCACCCGGATCGTCGGCGGTCCCGCGCCCGCCTCCGCCAGAGCGATCCTCCGGGCCACCGACGGGAAGACGAACCGCGGATCCTGCCCGGGTCCCGTATGAGGAAACGCCCGGACCCGGATGACCGGCAGGCCGAACCCCCGGGCGTACTGGTGGCCCAGCAGGTCCTGCGCGGCCTTGCTCGTCCCGTACGGCGTGATCGGCGCGAGCGGGGCCGACTCGTTCACCGGCCCGTCCTCCGGCTCGCGGCGTCCGTACACCTCGCTCGAGGAGACCACGACCACCCGCGCCGCGTCCGCCTCCCGGCACGCTTCCAGCACGTGCAGCGTCCCGAGCGCGTTGACCTGGAAGGTGGCGTCGGGATCCTCGAACGCCGTCGCCACGCTCGTCTGCCCCGCGAGGTGGACGACCGCGTCGGGCTCCGCCTCCCGGATCGCCCGCGTGGTCGCCGGCGCGTCGGTGACGTCGAGCGCCACGACCTCCGCGGCCCCCTGGACGGCTCCCCCCGGCGACAGCGAACTCCCGATCACCCCGTGCCCATCGTCCGCGAGCCGGGCGGCCAGATGCCGTCCGACGAAGCCATCGATTCCGGTGACGAAGACGCGCATGCGATCGACGGGACGTGAGGGGCGGGATCAGGGCGCCGACGGAGGATCGAAGATACCCGCCCGCGGCGAAACGGAGCAAGCGCGTAGACTACCCGCCGCGCGCCGCCCGCGTGGCCTCGGCCGACCACTCGAGGAGCGCATCGGGGTCCTCGAGCACATCGCCCGGCACCTCCCAATAGCGACGCAACGTCTGGCGCTCGGTCGCCTGGAAGCGTGAGCAGCCTCGGGACTCGTACCGGCTCCGCGTGGCGTCGTCGGTCTTCAGGTAGAGCCGCCCCCGGTGGACGATGCCGAAGAAGGTGTCGCGTTGATAGAGGCCCCAGCCGCCGAACATCCGCCTGGCCCGCACACCGCCGAGGGGCTCGAGGCGCTCCACCACCCAGTCGGCGAACGAGCGATCGCCTGGATCGGCGCTCATCTCACCGCCCGACTCCGTGGAGCGAGCGAAGCATCTCTCGCTCGCCCTCGCCCAGCGACTGATCGCGTCGATCCATGGCGGTGGACGCCGCGCGCTCGAACGGCTCCCAACGCACGGGGACCCGGTCCGAGCCGTCGAACCACGAGAATTCCGGGAGGCGCGGCGGGCTCACCGCCCGGCCGCCGAAGACGTGGGAGCCCGCTCCGATCCGGGCCCCGGTGGTGAGGAGCGTGCCGATTCCGGTCTTCACGTGGTCGCCCAGGAACGCCCCCACTTTCAGCAGCCCGGTGTCGATCCGTCCCTCCGCCGCCTCGACCCGCACGGACCCGTAGGTGTTCTTCAGATCGCTGGTGACGGTGTCCGCGCCCAGGTTCGTCCACTCGCCCAGGACGGAATGACCGACGAACCCGTCGTGGGCCTTGTTCGCGAACCCCTGGAGGATGGTCTGCTCGATCTCCCCACGGACCTTGCACCGCGGACCGATCGAGGCGCCGCCGCCGACCTCGCCGCCGAGGACGACGCTCTCCCGGCCCACGTAGAGAGGGCCGCGGAGACGGGCGTGAGACGCGACCCTGGCGCCCGAGTCGAGGACGATCGGGCCCTCCCGGACGTCGAGGACGACGAAGGGCCCGACCGTCACGTCGGGCCCCACCTTCAGGTCGTCGTCGTCTCCGAGCAGCACGAGGGGGTCGACGGCGGCGACGGAATCGACGCCCGCGAACCCGACGGCGTCCCGTTCGATCAGGCCGGGATTGGCGGCCATGACCGACCAGATCGCGTCCAGGAAGAGCCCCTCCACCGACCGCACCGGGAGTCCGAGGCCGGCCAGCCGCTCGACCAGCTCCCGAGGCGAGCCCGGCCCCTCGCCGGCGAGCTCGGCGGCCGCCCCGCCGTCCAGCCGCCACGCCACGGGCGCGTCGTCGAGCCGCCACTCGGCCGGGTCCTCCCCGAGGTCGAGCTCGGCGGGCGGGACCCAGGAGGACAGCGCCACGAGCAGGCCTTGCCCGGGATCCGGCCAGCGGTTGAGCACCGGGCGGTCTCCCGAGCGGAAGGCGCAGCCGGTCACCGACTCGTCGCACCAGAGAGAGGCGACCCCGCCGACGACCTCCGCCCAGCGGGCCCGGAAGGTCATCGTCCCCGCCAGCAGGTCGGCCACCGGACGCGCGGCGGCCAGCGGCCAGAAGGACTCGCGGTGGGGATCGACCAGGACGAGCGGCGGCGTCAAGGGCCCGACCTCAAGGATCGGAGCGGACCGCGGTGCGCACCGTCCAGGCGCCTTCGACCCCCTCGGAGACGAGCCGCTCGCGGAGCCGCTCGGCGGCCCCCCGGTCGAGGAAGTCCCCGACCCGCACCTTCCACCACGGCTCGGCCCACTCGACGTACACGGGCTGATCGACGAGCCTCTCGATCCTTCCCGCGAAGGCCTGGGCGGAGGCGCGATCGGGATCGGCCAAGACCTGGACGCGCCATCCGGTCGTCGTGGACGGCGAGACGGGACGCACGGTCCCGGTCGTCACCGTCGCGCGCTCCACCCGGGTGGTGTCGGGGAGGTCTCCGGAGAGCGTGTCGGCCCGGTAGGTGCCATCGGCCTCCACCCGTCCGACGACGACCGGCTCCTCGGCGGGATCGGCGGCGTCGGGATCCCGCTCCGCGTACCGTGGAGCGCACCCCCACGCCGCCCACCCCACCAGGGCGAGGGCCACGACCGCGCGCCTCACCGACCCGCCTCCTTCCGACCGGTCACCGAGCGGACGAACGCCTTCAGGTCGTCCAACCGCTCCCGTGAGACGACCAGCGTCTCGTCGATGGTCCGCACCACGACGACGTCCGAGAGGCCGAGCGCGGAGATGCGTCCCGACTCCGACCACGCGACGAGATCCGTGCACTCCTCCAGCTCGACGTCACCGACCGCCACGTTGCCCCTCGCATCGAGTTCCATCCAGCGGGCGAGCGCGTCCCAGGAGCCGACATCGTCCCAACCCCAGTCGCTGGCGGGAAGGACGGCGGCGCGATCGGTCTGCTGCATGATCCCGTAGTCGATCGAAGTCGACTCGACGGTCGCGTAGAAGCGCTCGAGGGACCGTCGCGGACCCTCGTCCCACCCCGTCACGGCGGCCTGGACCGTCTTCCGCATCAGCGGCAGGTGGCGGCCGTACTCCTCGAGGAACACCGAGGCGCGCCCGCAGAAGAGCCCGCTGTTCCAGTAGTGCCGGCCATCGTTCCAGAGACGACGGACCGTCTCGGCGTCGGGCTTCTCGAGGAAGGCCGCCACCTCGTACGCCTCGACCGTCGTCACGTCGAGCGGCTCGCCGCGGCGGACGTAGCCGTAGCCGGTCTCGGGTCGGCTGGGGACGATCCCGAACAGGACGAGGAGGGCGCGCTCGGCGGCGAGCTGGAAGGCCCCCTGAACGGAGTCACGGAAGGCGTCGACGTCGCCCACGGCGTGATCGGCCGGCAGAGCCAGGAAGACCGCATCCGGGTCCCGCGCCTCCAGCAGGCCGGCCGCGAGGCCGACCGCGGGCGCGGTATTCTTCCCCTCCGGCTCACCGATCACGTTGCCGCGCGGTACCTCCGGGAGCTCACGGGCGACCTCGTCGACCAGGGTAGCGTGGGTGAGGACCATCGTCCGCTCCGGGGACACCACCCCGTCGAGCCGGTCCACTGTCTCCCGAAGCAGGGTGCGATCGGACAGGAGCGGCAGGAGCTGCTTGGGTCGCAGGGGGGTCGAGGCGGGCCAGAACCGCTCGCCCGTTCCGCCGGCGAGGACGACGGCGTAGTTCAAAGCGGACCTCCGTGGAGATTCTCCGTCGCGGAGCGAGTCGGTGGAAGTATAACGGCGGGGGGATCGTCGGGCGAAGGCGGTGGGAGGCCGGATCGAGGGCCGGCTCCGGCCTCCCCGTTTCCATGGTCTACGGGGTGGTGTCCGCCGCGGTGGGAGCCGCTCCCGGCATGTCGGCTCCGCCGGCCGTCGCTCCTCCCTCGATCGGGCCGTCGCTGTTCCAGATGTCGCGGTGCCACTTCCAGCCGTCCGCCGTGTTCTTCCAGACGACGACGTAGGAGCCCCGGTCCAGCGGTCCTTCGGCGCCGCGCATCTCGAACCGGCCGACCTCCCAGGCCATGCCCTCGCCGGCGGGCTGGACCTCGTCGGTCTGGAGCTCCACCCCCGTCAGTCCGGCCCGCTCGGCGGCTCCGGTCCAGAAGTCCACGATCGCCGTCATCCCCTCGACCGGTGCGGCCCCGGGGGGAAAGATCCTGGCGTCCTCGGTGTAGATCCCCCTCACTCCCCCGGCGACGTCGCCGGCCGCCACCGCTTCGCCGACCCGGTCGTTGGCCGCCTCGATCGCCGCCCGGATCTGCGCCGGATCCTCTGCCGCAGCGGTGTCCGCCGGCTGCTCGTCCACGTCCGCTTCCCGACCGTCCTCGGCGCAGGCCATCAGCAGGGCGACCCCCAGAACCAGGGCCATCGTCTCGAATCCTCTCTTCATCCTACCTCCCGTTCGTGGTTCGATGGACTTCCCCTTATACGCCACTCGACCGCGGGCGGTCAACCTCGTCCGGAAGCGCCGGTTCCGCTACCCCTGGCGGACCAGATCCGCGTCGCGCTCGGCCAGCCGGGCGAGCTTCTCGCGCAGCCCGCGGTGCTCGGGACGCTCGAGGCCGGGGTCGGCGTCAGCGACCGCGAACGCCGCGGCGCGCGCGCGGGCGAGATGATCGACGTCGCGCTCGACGTCGGCGATCCGGAAGTCGGGGACGCCGTGCTGCCGGGTCCCGAAGACGTCCCCCTGGCCCCGGAGACGCAGATCCTCCTCGGCGATCACGAACCCGTCGTGGGTCCGGGCGATGACGCCGACGCGATCGCGGGCGGCGTAGCCGGCGTCGGGGGATACCATGAGGAAGCAGCGAGCGGGCTTCTCGCCGCGCCCCACCCGCCCGCGGAGCTGGTGCAGTTGCGAGAGGCCGAATCGTTCGGCGTGCTCGATCACCATGAAGGTGGCGCCGGGGACGTCCACCCCGACCTCGATAACGGTGGTAGCGACCAGCAGGTCGACCTCGCCGGCCGCGAACTCCCGCATGACGCGGTCCTTCGCCTCGGAAGAGAGACGCCCGTGGACGAGGGCCACGCGGGCGTCGGGGAAACGCGCCGCGAGCGCTTCGTAGCCGCTGGTGGCATCCTTCAGGTCCATCGCCTCGCTCTCCTCCACCAGCGGGTAGACCACGTACCCCTGCTCGCCGGCGGCGAGACGAGCCCCCAGGAAGGCGTAGAGATCCTCCCGCCGGCTCTCGCCGAGGACGTGCGTCTTCACCGGCCGCCGGCCGGGCGGCAGCTCGTCGAGACGGGAGACGTCGAGGTCGCCGTAGAAGGTGAGCGCGAGCGAGCGCGGGATCGGCGTGGCGGTCATGACCAGGACGTCCGGCACCCCGGTGGCGGCGGACGCCTCGACGGCCTCCTCGAGACCGCCCTTGCGGGTGAGGGCCAGGCGTTGAGCGACCCCGAATCGATGCTGCTCGTCGACGATCGCGAGGCCGAGGCGGCGGAAGTCGACTCCGGACTGGATCAGGGCATGGGTGCCGATCGCGACGTCGATGGTGCCTTCCGCGAGTCCCGCCAGGATCGGCTCGCGCGCCCTCCCGGTCACGCTCCCCGTCAACAGCGCCACCGAGACGTCCCGCTCGACGAGCCCGGCGGTCTCGAGGAGCGCGCCGACGTTCCGCGCGTGCTGCTCGGCGAGGATCTCGGTCGGCGCCATGAGGGCGCCCTGCACGCCGCTCTCCACCGCGCGCAGGAGCGCCAGCAGCGCCACGATCGTCTTCCCCGAACCCACGTCGCCCTGGAGCAGCCGGCTCATCGGCCGGCTCCTCCGCATGTCGCGGAATATCTCCAGCAGGACGCGCCGCTGGGCGGCCGTCAGGTCGAACGGGAGGCTCCGGCCGAGGCGCGGTACGAGATCCCCCTCGGTCCCCATCGCGATCCCGGCCTCCGGACGCCGCCGCGCCACGGCCTTGAGCGCCAGGCGCAGCTCCCACCAGAAGAATTCCTCCCACACGAAGCGCCGCCGCGCGCGGTCGCGATCGAGCGGCGTGGCCGGCCAGTGGAGGTCGAACAGGGCACGCGAGAGGGGTGGCAGCCCATGCTCCTCGAGAAGCCGCCGGGGCAGGGGGTCTTCGACCGGACCGAGGCGATCGAGGGCCGCCCTCGTCCACGCGCGGAGCGCCTTCTGGCTCACGTTCTCGGTCAGCGGGTAGACCGGCAGGACCTCCGGCGGCTCCTCGCCCGAGCCCGGGTCCATGGTCTCGAAGTCGGTGGGTGCGATCTGCAGGCGCGTGCCGTATCGCCCCACCGGGCCGATGGCCCGGATCTCGTCGCCGCGGGAGATCCGCCGCTCGACCCACGGCTGATTGAACCACACCAGCTGGATGGTTCCGGTTCCGTCGTCCAGAAGCGCGGTGACCAGGGTCCGCCGGCCGCGAAGGCGTCGCGAGCCGACGGTCGTGATCCGCCCGACCACGCACACCACCTCGCCGGGGACGAGCGCCTCCACGGACGTCGTGCGGCGGGCGTCGAAGTAGTCGCGCGGGTAGTGGTGGAGGAGGTCCTCGACCGTGGCGATCCCCAGGCGCGCCAGGTCCTTCGCCTTCCTCGGCCCGAGACCCGGGAGGAAGCGAACGTCGGTCTCCAGGGTCGTGGTATCGCCGCTCAGGGGACGAGTCCCTCGGCGAACGCCGCGGAATCGAACGGGGCGAGGTCGTCGGCGCCCTCGCCGAGACCCACGTACTTGACCGGGACCCCCAGCTCGCGGCTCACCGCCACCACCACCCCACCCCGGGCGGTCCCGTCCAGCTTGCACAGAACCAGGCCCGACACCGGGAGCCGCTCGGCGAACGTCCGCGCCTGGGCCAGTGCGTTGTGGCCGGTGGTGGCGTCGAGGACGAGGAGGGTCTCATGCGGCGCGCCCTCCTTCCGCCGGCCGGCCACCTGCGCCACCTTGGCGAGCTCCTCCATGAGGTCCTTCTGCGTGTGGAGGCGCCCCGCGGTGTCGGCCAGCACGTAGCTGGCGCCGCGTCTCGTGGCGGCGTCGACGGCGTCGTAGACCACCGCCGCCGGGTCCCCCTTCGGCTGACCGGCCACCACCGGGACCCCCAGTCGCTCGGCCCACGCCTCCACCTGCTCGATCGCTCCGGCGCGGAAGGTGTCCGCCGCCACCAGCAGGACCGACTCGCCCTCCCGCTCCAGCCGGCGGGCGAGCCGCGCCATTGTGGTCGTCTTGCCGGCCCCGTTCACCCCGACCAGGAGGACGACGGTCGGCGGCTCCTGCGCCCGGGCCAGGGAGCGATCCGGATCTCCTTCCTCCAGGAGCTCGACTATCCGCGCCCGGACAAAGTCCCGGAATTCCTGACGGGTGCCGATCCGACCCTGCTTCGCGGCGGTCTCCACCTCGTCGACGAGATGGAGGGTGGCGGGAACGCCGAAGTCCGCCTCGAGCAGCGACTCCTCGAGCCGCTCGACGGCGTCCTCGTCGATCCCCTTCACCAGGACGGCGACGTCCATCAGCGCGACGTCCTTGATCCGATTCCAGAGGCTCCGGCGCCCGAACGTCTCGTCTCCCGTCTTCCGTCCGATCCGATTCAACGGCATGCTCGTCCCCTGCTATGTTCGTTCGTCATGTCGTCCACGATCTGGTTCCTCAGCGACGTCCACCTGGGCGCGGCCGGACCGTCCGTCGAGGCCGCCAAGGAGCGCGACCTGCTCGACTTCCTCGCGCTGCCCGCCGGTGGCGATCGACTCTACCTGCTCGGGGACGTCTTCGACTTCTGGTTCGACTTCGGCGAGGCCCCGCCGATCCGGTACGGGCCCGCGCTGGGCGGTCTCGCCGACTGCGTCGAGCGGGGCGTTCGCGTCCTCTTCATGGGCGGGAACCACGACTACTGGGCCCGCACCGGGCGCGGCCCGGGCTGGCTCGAACGCGAGATCGGGCTCTCGCTGATCGGCGACCCCCACGAGGTCGAGCACCAGGGGCTCCGTCTCGCGCTGACCCACGGCGACGCGCTGGGGGGCGCCGAAGGGAGGTATCGCTTCGTGCGCTGGGTGCTCCACCATCCGCTCGCGATCCGCGCCTTCCGACTCCTCCCCGCCCGTCTCGCCTACCGGGTCGGCGACCGCGCGAGCCGGGCCAGCCGCTCCCGTCACCACCAGGAGATGCTGGAAGAGTACCGACTCCGCCTCCGCGAAAAGGCGATCCGCCGCCTCGCCTCGGGCAGGGTCGACGCCATCGTCGCCGGCCACGTCCACCATCCCGAGCGGGTCGACACCGGTCATGGAATCTACCTCAATCTCGGCGACTGGGTGGCCCATCGCACGTACGGGCGGCTGAGGGACGGGGAGCTCGCGCTCGAGACGTTCCGACCCCGGGCATGAGCGGAGGGAATCCGTTTCCGGAAAGCGGCCTACGCCGCCCCCGCGCGGGCGACCTCGACGCCTCCGATCCTCCCCCCCAGGAACCGCTGCCCCACCCGGAGGAACTGCTCCGGCAGGTCGCTGACCAGGAAGCGGTGCTCCGAGACCGGATCCCCCCGCCGGGCTAGATCGCGTCGGGCGAGAAGCGCGCCCACCTCCCGGGCGGTCTCCTCCGCCGAATCGATCAGCCGAACGGAGGACCCGAGCGTCTCGCCGATCACCCCCTTCAGCAGCGGATAGTGGGTGCACCCGAGGATCAGCGCGTCGACGCCGTCGATCCGGAACGGCGCCAGGTACTCCTCGGCCACGAGCCGCGCGGCCGGGTGGTCGGTCCACCCCTCTTCGGCGAGGGCGACGAACAGGGGGCAGGGCCGTGACACGACCGTCACGTCGGGGGCCAGCGCCGTCAGGGCCTCCCGATAGGCCCCCGAGCCGATCGTCCCGTGCGTCCCGATCACGCCCACCCGCCGGTTGGTGGTGGCCGCCGCCGCGGCGCGGGCGCCGGGCTCGATCACCCCCACGATCGGCAGCTCGAACCGGTCGCGGAGGGCCGGGAGCGCGAACGCCGTGGCCGTGTTGCACGCCACCACGATCGCCTTGACGTCGTGCCGGGTGAGAAGCTCGACGTTCTCGATCGAGAAGCGTGTTACCGTGTCGCGGGACTTGGGCCCGTAGGGGACCCGTGCGGTATCACCGAAGTAGATCAGGCGTTCGGCCGGCAGCGCCGCCATGAGCGCGTGCATGACGGTCAGTCCGCCGATGCCGGAGTCGAAAACCCCGATCGACCTCTCGCGATCGCTCATGGCCCACTCCCCCGGTCGGGCGCCGACCCGACGCGTAAGCGAAGGCCGGCCCGAATTCGCCGCTCGGCCGGCTCGGCCCGGATGAAGAGCGGGTCGAGCTGGGCCGAGGCGTAGGCGTCGACCGCCGCGAAGATGACGCTCAGCACGCCGTACGCGTACCAGTCGTTCCGCCGCTCCCGGAGGTCCTCGAGCTGGCCGTCGAGCTCCAGGAACTCCGGGGTGCGCCGGAACTGCTCCTCGAGCGCGAGCGAGTCCTCGGGCGCGCCTTCCGGAGGATCGGCGAAGAACGCCTCGCGCTCGGCGGCGATCTCGGCGCGCTTGTCCAGCACGTCCTGCTGCTTTCTATAGCCCAGCGTGAAGAAGGTGGCCTCGGCGACGGCGAAACCGACGCCGCGCAACGGATGGCCGGTATAGAACTGGCCCCAGCCGGGTATCAGGAAGGACCGGATGGCCGCGTTCCTCGGGTTCTTCGGCAGAACGTCCTCGCTCGGCACCCGGGCCAGCTCCTGCGGCCCGCCCCGCTCGAGGAACCGGGGCGCCAGGAGCGGGATGGTGTCGGCGGGAACGATGCTCGGCCCGGCGAGGGCTTCCACCGGGATCGGCTCGGCGGGTCGGACCTCGACGCCCGCGGTGTCCGGCGGCGTTTCCTGGGCCGAGGCCATGTGCGCGGTGGAGGCCACCGCCACGACCACCAGCACGGCGTTCCAAACGACGGACGCGGGCGACTCCCGATGCGACCTCAGGAGGTGCTCGACCCTTGGAAGGCCCAGGTGACCAGGACGTCCCCCTCCACGTCCTGACAGCGTACCCTCGCCTGGAGAGAGGCCGAGAAGGTGGCCGCCTGCACGGTTCCGGTGAACGCCTCGTCGGCTTCGATCAACTCGCACCCCTCCTCCTGGAGTCCCTCGACCAGGGCTCCCTGGCCGATCACGACGAAGCGCACGTTCCCGTCGCTCTGGACGGTTCCGGACAGGGTCGTCGAGATCGGCGCCTCGACCTCCAGCTGAGGGCACGGATCGATCCGCAGCGAGCCGGAGAAGAAACCCCCTCGCGAGCTCGTCACGATGATTCCACCGGGGCAGCGGAGGTCGATGGGTGGATTGTCCGCGATCTGGATGCTGAAGGTGTGGGTACCGGTGTAGGTCCCCCGGATGTCGGGGCCGTCCGGTCCGGTCGGGCCGTCATCGCCTCCACCACATCCCGCGACCACGGCGAGAGCGACCAGCGACGCGGCCGCACGTCGTATCTTCCCCATGCCGAACCTCCTCTGCTCACCCGCCGATGTCTCCGATTTCGAATACGGGAAAGGTAGCATCCACCTGGGGGCCTCTGCGAGACGGACACCGCGAGCGGAAACCTCGGCTTCGACCGATCTTGCTCCCGTGGCTCTCCGGTACCCCGATCCGATCCCGTGGGTTTCGCTGCTCCTCGCTCTGGCGGCCGGATGCGGCGTCCGGTCGGCGGAACTGCGCACCCCGCGTCCGGTCCCCCGCGACGTCTGCGTCGTTGTGGGTCTCCTCGGCGGGTTTGACGCTTGGGACGACTCCACGAAGGGGGTGCGGAGACTCGCCCTCGAGCTCCGGAGATCTCCCGGAATCCTCGCGGAGACGTTCGAGAACCGCCGGTCCGGCCTCGCCCGGGCCTTCCTCGTAGAGGCCCTCGACGCCGACCGGGACGGGCGGGTGTCGTCGACGGAGGCCGCCCGCGCCCGCGTGGTGATCTACGGTCAGAGCCTCGGCGGCGGCGCGGCGGCGGCTCTGGCTCGCGCCCTCGTCCGGGACGGCGTCGAGGTCGAGCTCCTGTTGCTGATCGACAGCGTCGGACGCCGCGACGACGTGGCTCCACCCTCGGTCGCGAACGCGGCGGTCCTCTATCAGGACGAGGGGTGGTTCATCGCCGGCGAGCCCGAGATCCGTCCGCTGGACCCCCGCCGAACGCGGATCCTCGGGGCGTGGCAGTTCGACTACGACCGACCACCGGGATCGACCATCCCGATCGACGATCTCGCCTGGCACGAGAGCGCCTTCCGGATCGCCCACGCCCGGATGGATCGGGATCCCCGGGTCTGGGCGACGGCGGATTCGCTGATTCGGGCCGCCTGCACGGAGGCCCTGGAGGCCCGCGGCTAGAGTCGGTGGAATCTGAATGTCCCGGGTCGGAATCCAGGGAAGCCGACGTGGGCATTTCTCCCACGAGCGCCCGGTCGGGGTCGTCCAGGTGGCGGGAACGTGTGGGAATCGAACCCACCTCGGACGCGGCGCGCGCGCCCGATGACGGTTTTGAAGACCGCAGGGGCCACCAGACCCCATCCGCTCCCCCGACCCGGAGGCTCCTAGATCGCGATGATCTTCGTGACGGTCTGGAGGAACCCGTCGAGCTTCACCCGATCTCCGGCCTTCGGGTCGCCCTCCACGGCCTCGGGCCCGAGACGGGCCCGGAGAAATCGCTCGGGATCGTCCGGCGCCTCGAGATCTCCGATCACGACGTCGAAATACCGGTCGCCGTGCAACGAGACCGGCTCGATCGCCACGAGCACCGCCTCCTGGCCGGGCTCGACGATCATGGAGAGCTCCATCCGGAAGTCATCGCCGATCAAGCTACCGCTCGCCGAGGGGGGCGCAATGCGTCCGGGGCCACGGTTGTGCGCCTCGAACGGGCGGCGTAGCTTCTTCGACCATCGCCGACCGATCGAACCCTCATCCAGGAGGAAGCTCGTGGAGCCAAAGAACCTGAAGGATATGGAAATCGGAGAGACGCTCATGCTGGCGCGCGAGATCCAGGAGCGGACCAGCGTGAGCCAGGTCTACGTCAAGGTCGACGACTCGACCGTCAAGCACTACGACTCGGGCGAGACCATAGGCCTCTCGGCCGACGAGCTCGTCTACCCCTTCGAGCCGGACCACGCCGCCAAGCGTACGTAGCGCCTCCCCCGGCTCTTCCGTCCGAACTCGCTCGTTTCGACCGTCGTCATACTCGCGGGACGGGATCGTGCGCCTCGACCCGGGTCAGCACGGGGCGCGGGGTCGATCGCTCGCTAGCAGCAGAGATTGGCCTTTTTCAACAGACTGCCAGCGGCGCTCAGGCCGGGACGGCCTCGTTCCGGCAAGCGAGGATCCGTTCGATCGTCTCCCCCACCTTCACGTTGGGAGTCGAGGCTCCGGCGGTGATCCCGATCTCGACCGGTCCCTCCGGGAGCCAACCCCGCATCCGTTCCTCCCGATGGCCGTCGATCGGCAAGTGGCGGATCGTCTCCGGGTCCTCGATGCAGGACGAGTCGTCGATGTGGTACGTCGGAACCACCTTCGAGCAGATGCGGGCCAGATTCCCGGTGTTGCTCGAGTTGTATCCGCCGATCACGACCATCAGGTCCGGCGGAGAGTCCAGCAGCTCGACGACCGCGTCCTGCCGCTCCTGGGTGGCGGAGCAGATGGTATCCAGGGAGCGGAAGTGCTCCTCGAGCGCCTCCTCCCCGTAGCGGTCGGCCATCGCCTTGCCCAGCTCCTCGGCGACCGCCTCGGTCTCGCGCATCAGCATCGTCGTCTGGTTCGCCACCCCGACCCTCACGAGATCACGCTCGAAGTCGAACCCGGGACTGACCGCCTCGGCGAACCGCTCGGCGAGGGCCGCGGGGGAGCCTCCGTGGCGGATGAAATCGGTGACGATCGCGGTCTCGTCGAGATCGCGGACGATCAGATAGGCACCTCCCGGGTATTCCAGCGCGCGAGAGGCCGTCGCCCGGGTCTCCTCGTGATACCACTTGCCGTGGATCATGGCGGTGTAGCCCTCGCGCGCGAACCGCTCGACGGTCTTCCACACCAGCAGGACCGACCCGCAGGTCGTGTCCACCAGCACGCACCCGGTCTCCTTCAGCTTCCGCATGACCTCGGTCGGAGCTCCGAAGGCGGGCAGGAGCACGACGTCCTCGGGCTCGAGGTCGTCGATCGTCACGTCCTCGGCGTAACTCCCGGTCAGGAAGCCGATCCCCATCGAGACCATCTCGCGGTTGACGTGGGGGTTGTGGATCAGTTCGCCGACCAGAAAGATGCGCCGATCCGGGAAGCGCCGGCGCGACTCGTAGGCGTACTGGACCGCGCGATCCACCCCATAGCAGTTCCCGAACTCGCGCGCGAGCCGAAGGGTCAAGTCGCCGGCCTCCAGTACGTGACCCTTCTCCACCACCCGCTCCACGAGCTCGGAGTGGTACGCCCGGGAGAGGTCTCCGGCCACCTCCTTCTTGAGGCCGAGGCCCTTGCGATAGTAGAGCTGGTCTTCGCCGATGAGATCCTTCATGAGCCGGGAATTTAAGCCCGTCGGCCCGAACCTCCAAACGTCTCGACCGGGGTCGATCAGAACGGACGGCGCCCCGCCACCCGCCGCCTGGCCAGTGGAAACAGCGCCACCAGGCCCGCGGCGCCGAGCAGCGCCGGGCGGACGGGGTCGAGCGTCTCCTCTCCCGACAGGCCAAGTCCCGCTTCGATCGTCTCGGTGTCGAGACCCGACCAGAAAGCGATCAGGAGCGTCCCGATCCCCAGCATCGCGACGTACGCCATCGGCAGGCGCGTCGTGGCGAAGAGCTCGGTCGCCAGGACCAGCGGGAGGAGCACCACCGCGAGCGAGATCTGCTCCGCGACGCTCCGCGCCGCCTCCGACCCCGCCGGGTCGAAGCCGATCACGACGGCGACCACGGCCGCGTGGTAGAGAAGGAAGAGAGTGCCGAGGCCGATGAGCTTCCCGAGCACGTAGTCGCCGGGTCTGACTATGTTTGAAGTCAGAAGAGCGTCCAGTCCGAGTTCCCGATCCCGCCCCAGCTCGAAGGAGAGGAGGAACAGCCAGACGAGCTGCATCCCCACGATCGCCACGTCGGTCCCCACCAGTGGGTCCGACGGCGGCTGGAAGACATAGGCGATCACGCACCCCGCCGGGTGCGCTATCAGGAGCAGCACGAGAGGGCGCCAACGGAGACGCCGAACCAGCTCGAACCGGACGAGCGGCGGGATCGGGGTCACCGTCCTCCGAGACCCGGCAGCCTGCGCCGGACGAGAGGGAGGAGGATCAGCGTGAGGAGCGGCGAGACCACCAGCGCACGACGCGCCAACGGCCCCAACGTCTCCAATCGGTACGGGATCACGGAAAAACCGAACGCCTGCCGGACGAACTCCGGGCCGAGAACCCATGCGACGATCCCCAGGACCACGAAGAGGACGATGACGGCGGCCAGCAACGGCAGACGAGTCTCCATCGCCGACTCGACGAGCAGGACGAGGGGCAGGAAGTAGAGAGCGAGGAGGAGGAACAGGGCCGCGTGCCAGAGGGCGTGGTCCCCGGATCCGGCCGAGGCGAGGAGGACGGTCGCCCCGACGAGCCCGCCGATCGCGACGAGAGCGATGGCGAGCGAAGCGACCTTCGCGGCCACGTACCGGTTCGGGGCGACGAAGTTCGGTACGAGGAGCTCGTCGTACGCTAGGCTCCGGTCGATCCCGAAGCCCGCGTACAGCGTGAAGACCAGCAGCGCCAGTCCGGCGTCGTCCACCCATCCCAGCGAGCCCGCACCGTAGGCGGCGGGTACGAACACCGCGTAGAGAAGCGCGACGACCTGCTGGGGCCGCGCGCGCGCGCGGCGCACGACCTCGAAGCGAATCAGCGCGCCCAGGACCGCCGCCTCGCCGGCACGCGCCGTCACGGCCGTTCGATCCGGACCCGAACCCCGCCCGCCTCCGCCGGGATCCGTTGGTTGGTCGCCACGACGACGACGGCCGTCCGGCACCGCTCTCTCAGGATCTTCGTGAGAGCCTCCTGCCCCGTCTCCGAAAGATGCGAGTACGGCTCGTCGAGGAGGACGAACGGCGCGGAACGGCGGAGCAGCGATTCGAGCAGCAACCGCTTGGCCTCGCCGGTGCTGAGGTTCGCGACTTTCGTCCGCGGATCGGCGAAGGCGGGCCGTAGCGCCTCGCGTCGCGGTGCGCCTCCGGTGAGGGCGTCGACCAGACGGTCCCAGTCCGCCGCCCGCACCTCCGGTGGCAGGCGCATGGCCGGGTGGTAGTAGAGCGTACGGGTCGACCCGGCGCCGTCGAGCGCCACACGACCGCTCGTCGGCCGCTCGCGTCCGGCCAGCACGCGCAGGAGCGACGATTTGCCGGCCCCGTTCTCGCCGACCAGCCACGCGATCTCGCCGGCACGGTGGGCCCAATCGAAGCCCTTCAGGATCCAGGTCCGCCGGCGACGAAGGCCGAGCCCGCAGACCCGCAGCGACGGCACGCCCGACTCCTCGCGGGGGATGACCCTCAGCGCGGCGCGATCGAGCGAGCCGGTCACTCGAGCACGCACCGATGCCAGCCCGCGTCGTGGTCGATCACGATCGCCGTCCGCGACTTCCCCAGGTACGCGAACCTCTGGGCATTGACGTCGAGGATCCAGGAGCGGAGGTACTCCAGGTCGGGGGTGGCGCGGATGATCGCCTTTTCGGTCCCGCCCTCGGGGCCGGGTCTTCCCGTACGGGTCAGGTAGAGGTAGTCGCCGCTCGCCCGGTCGTGACTCGCCGCCAGGACGGGGGTGGCGATCTCGTCGATCTCCTCCTTCTCGAACAGCTCGCTCGGTACCTTGCCCAACCGCCGGCTGGCGGCCCGGGGGACGGGGACCGTGGTCTCGCGGACGGTGAACCCGCTCCCGCGCGGCCGAATCACGAAAGCCCTGGAGGTGATGAGCTGATGAGCGGCGATCACGGTGCCGTCGCCGAGCGGGGTCAGCTCGATCAGGTTCGCGAGCGCCTCCACCCGGAGGTCGTGGAAGGGCGCGACAGGGGTCTCCAGGGGCCGGAACGCCCCCGCGTCCGCGTCCAGCACGTGGACCAGCCTCGCCACCGCGCCGCCTCGCGCGAGGGGGAACGCCGCCATCAGCACCCCCGACGGGCCCGATCGAACGACGCTGGGTGGGACGTCGGTGCGCAACACTCCCCGATCACGGCCCGCGTGATCGAGGATCTTGATCTGACGGCGTCCGACGTCGGTGATGTAGAGGAGCGAGTCGTCGACCAGCGCCACCGAGCGGGGCTGCTTCACGCCCGACGGGCCATTCTCCTCGAACTCGACCTCGAAGAGGGGTGTGGCGTCCGAACGATAATGGACCACCCGCCGGTCGAGGCCGTAGAGGACCAGGAACGTGGAGTCCGAGGTGGCGACCAGATCCTCGACGACGCCGGCGGCCTCCGACGGTGCGTCCTGCCGGACGCACGCGATCTTCGTGGAGCGTTCGACGAAGCCGTCGATCGTCCGGGGCGCGAGCCCCGCCTCTCCCTCGCCGCACCCGATGCCGAGGAGGAGCGCGACGGCGATGGAGAAGCGGGGGGCCTCGTTCGGTGTCCTCACCGTGGGCACGAGGGCCAACGGACGTCGCCGTCCCGGCAGGGAGTCGGGTCCAGTCTCTTCTTCAGGCGCTCGTCCGGCTCGACCTCGCGGTTCCGGCTCGCTCGCGAAGGGAGGGCGATCGGCAGCGAGACGACCGCGAGCAGCATCGGGCGGATCGCTCGGCGGATCATCGACATTCTTCCCTCCTCCTGTCGGAGTTCGATCGGAGGCTGACGGTGGCGGCGCCGTAGGAGCGGGAGGGGGGCGACGATCGTCGGGCTCGTTCGACGGTCTCCGACGATCGTCACCGCGGGCTCAGAAGCCCGTCCTGCCCTTGACGCAGCCGACGAACGACGCGAAGCACTCGATGAACTTGAGCTCCCGGATGAGCCAGTTCGACTTCTGCCAGGCGATGATCTGGCATCCCTCGTAGTCCTCGGTGCAGCCGGCCAACGCCGGGGCGGGGGCGACCGAACTGGCCCCGACCGCCACCAGTGCGGCCAGCAGGATACTTCGTCCACTCGACCTCATCCTTCCCTCCTTCGTCTGGGTTGGAGAACGGGAAGGCGGCCGCGCGCTCCCTCCGCCAGCCGGACCGGCCCCCTCCCTGGCCGATCCTTTCAGATTCGGCGCGCGGCGCGCCTTCGATACCGTCGACGACCGGCCGCTCCACTCCCCGGATGCTTCCGGCCGTGACGCGCGGATCCAGGGGGAGCACGATCGGGGCCGTTCCGGAATCGAAGCCGGGGGCGAATCGGCAACGCGTTGATCGGGAAGGGTTTAGGGACCGAGGGAGCGGGGCGGGACGGGGCGGCGCCCGATCGGGCGCGGGCTCGACTGTCAGCCTGCCGACGGAGAGACCACGCTCTCGCCGGCGATATCGGGGAGCCACTGCTTGGGAAAGCTCCAGCCGGCGAGACGCGGATCGTGACCGAGAAGGAGGATCTGATGCGTCTCTCCCAGCCGCTCGAGCGTCTCCTCCACCCGCGCCAGTCGCTGGCGGTCGAAGTGGAGAAACGGGTCGTCGAGGACGATCGGGAGCGCCCGCTCGGCGGCCATCTCCTCGAGCAGCGATACCCGGAGCGCGAAGTAGAGCTGGTCGCGGGCACCCCGGCTGAGGCACTCCGCCGGCACGTTCCGCTTCTCCATTCCGTCCACGAAGAGCTCCAGCGATCCCGGATCGATCCGCACCCCGTGGTAGCGGCCGCCAGTCATCGTCTCGAACACGCGGCCGATCCGCCGCGCGAGGCGCTGGGTCATCACCTGGAGGAACTCCTCCTTGCACGCGTCCAGCGTCACCCAGGCGAGGCGGTACGCGTCGCGGTCGAGCTGGAGGCGCTCGATCTCCTCGTCGATCCGTTCGATCTCGACGGTCAGCCGATGGGGATCCTCGGCGACCGCGGGAAGGTCGGCCAGCCGGCGACGCCGCTCGAGCTCCTCGGCCTGTGCGCGCTCGCGCTCGGCCTCGAGGCGCGCCTGATCGGAGAGGAAGCGTCGCTCGTATTCGGGACCGAGCTCGAGGTAGGGGTGGCGCTCGACCAGCTGCCGGTGCTCGAGCCTCAGGACGTCGAGCTTCTCCTCTTTGATCCGCCGTCGCTCGCGCTCGAGCGCCTCCCGGTCGCCGAGCGCGCGGCGGCTCTCCTGCATGACGTCGAGCTGGGAGCGGAGCCGGCGCGCGCGGTCGTAACGCTCCAGCTCCTCGGCGAGGTCGACCCGATCGGGATCGACCGGCAACGAATCACCGAGCGCGCGGCGCTCGCGGGCGATCCGCGCCTGCTCGACCCGCAGAGCGTGCCGCCGGCGCACCAGGTCCCGCCGACGTGAGCGACGGGCGAGAGCCGCCCGGGCGCCACCCGCGGCGAGCAGGAGCCCGGCGGCCAGGGCGATCCATCCCGCCGGCGGGGCCGCGGCCCCCACCGCCAGGACGGTCCCGGCGATCGCGAGCGCGGCTCCCACCGCGAGCCCGACCAGCGGGAGGACCCGGCCCGGCATCCTCTCGAGCGCCGCCTGGACCTCCGCCTCCTCCGACTCGATCCGCGCTCCCTCCCGAGCCAGGCTTCCCAGGCGGTGGATCCGCTCCGGGAAGTCCCGGGAGAAGCGGAGGTAGCCGACCACCGGCTCGAGCGCCGCCGCCCGCTCGCGGACCCTCCGCTCCCAATCGGCGAACCGCCCGATCGCGGCCTCGATCTCCTCCCGCCGCTCCTTCGCGGCCTCGATCTCCTCCCGGATCCGGCTCGTCCGGCGGATCGCCTCGCGCACCTCGACGCCGTTCTCGAGCTCGCGATCGATCTCCGCCGCCCGCTCCCGGGCGCGCTCCAGCGCCTCCTCGGCCTCCCGCCGCGCGCCGCGCGCCGCCTTCGCCGCTTCGCGTCGGCGGACGAGCTCGTCGCGCCGCTCGGCCAGCTCCTCGATGCGTCGCGGCCTGTGCTTGGCGTTGCGGGGCGGGTGCCTCAGGTCCACCCGGGTGAGGTCGTACCACCCGTCCTCGAACTCCCTCAGCGCCGCCCGGAAGTCCGCCCGTTCGCTTCCGGAGAGGAGCCGCAGCAGCTCGGTGGCGAGCGGGCGCGCGTCGGCGTCGCCCGGACCCACGAATACGGTCTGGCGGAAGATCTCGGGGGAGACGAAGCCGAGGAGGCGCTGGAGCTCGTGATCGTAGGCGGCGAGATCGCTGGAGCGGCCGCGGGGATTGGGCTCTCCCTCCCACCGGTGGTCGATCGCTCCGTCGACCCGCCACTCCAGGGTCACCGCCTGGGTGTCGAAGTCCCGTCGGATCGTGCACGAGGTCGTATCCCCCAGGACCCATCGCTGCTCGACCGCGAACGGACCCCCCTCCCAGGGGCGTCGGGCGTCCTCGCGGGACTTGTCCTCGAACCCGAAGAGCCCGCGGAAGACGGCCGAGGCGAGGGTGGACTTCCCGGCCTCGTTGGGCGCGACGATCACCGTCCCCGGCTCGGCGGCGGGCTCGAGGACGAAGCCCCGGAGCCGGCCGTACCCCTCCACGGACAGCCGCTCGAGTCGGAGGCGGACCGCGTCGGTCACCCGAACACCCTGAGGCCGAGCTTGATGGCCCGATCGACGACCTCGGCCGTACGCCCCTCCGCCGTCTCCCGCCGGTCCACGAGCCGGCGGAAGAACTCCCCGCGCACCGTCTCCTCCTCCCGCCGCTGCTCGAGCACGTGGCTGGCGACCATCGACGTCCGGTCCTCCACCCTCAGGTGTCCGTAGCGGGAGGCGAGGGACGCCTCGATCGTCCGCGGCCGCGGGATCACCTCCGGCTCGCCGACCAGGGTGGCCTTCCACAGCCGTTCCGCGTCGCACGCCGATTCCACCGCGGCGATCATCTCCTCCTCGTCGGCGGCCCCGGTCACGTCGACCTCCCGGACGTCCATCAGCCGCGAGTGGACCTCGACGGGGCGCACCGTCGGTGCGGCGCCGGGCTCGTCCCATTCGACGACCAGCACGTGCCGCGGCCCCCTCTCCGTCCAGTCGCGCCCCTCGAGCGAGCCGCTGTAGGCCCCCACCACGCGGCCCCCCGCCTCGAAGATCCGGAGGTTGTGGTAGTGCCCGAGCGCGATGTAGTCCATCCCGAACCCCGACAGCTCCCGCTCGAGAAACGGGAGGTCCTCCTCGGCGATCGGCCATTCCGGGTTGAACCGACAGGCGGCGTGGACCACCGCCACGTGGATCCCCTCCTCGCCGGTGCGGGAGAGCGTCTTCCAGCCACCGCCGGTCCGCCGCGGGTCGTACGCGATCCCGTAGATCGTCACCGGCACCCCCTCGACCTCCAGGCGGACCGGGTCCTCGAAGGTCGGCCGGTCGAAGAAGTGGTGGAACGGGAGGCTCTCGTGGCGATAGACGCACTCGGCGTATCCGAGGCTGTCGTGGGTGCCGGGGACGCCGAAGACCTTGACCCCCGCCTCCTCGAGCCGTCCGAGCTCGCGTCGGGCGAGTTCCACCGCCGCCGGCTCGGGACGGAAGGTGTCGAAGAAGTCCCCCGCGATCACCACGACCTGCGCCCGGGCCGCGAGCGCGGCGTCGACCGCGCGCCGGAACGCCTCCTGCTGCTCCGAGCGGCGCTGGCGGGCGTAGTCGCCGAAGTTCGCGAGCGGGGCGCCCAGGTGGACGTCCGCGATGTGGACCAGCCGGACGCTCACGCGCCGGCCCCAAGCCGATACCGGGCCAGGGCCGTATGGCTCGGCCCCGCCGGTCCCAGCTCGCTCGCGTACAGGATCATCTCGTCGACCTCCTCGGCACCCGACTCCGGCCGCCAGTCCCGGACCGCCTCGACCGCCGGGCGCGACCCGCGGGGTCCCTTGATCCTCCCGAGCGTCAGATGGGCGGTGAACGGGCGCTCGGCGGGCTCGAAGCCGGACGCCCGCGCGTCCGCCTCCACTCGTTCGGCGAGCCGATCGACGGCTCCGGCGTCCTCGAAGCCGACCCACAGCACCCGCGCGCGGCGCCAGTGGGGGAAGGCGCCCGTCTCGCCGGGGGACAGGGTCAACGACCCCGACGCCGCGGCCGTCTCGGCGAGACGGCCGTGGAGCTCGGCCAGCGCCCGCGGAGAGGCGTCGCCCAGGAAGCGCAGGGTGAGGTGGATCCGCTCCGGGTCCGACCACTTCGCGTCGGCGGGTATCGATCGCCACCGCCGTCTCGCTTCGGCCACCGCCGCTCGGAGTCCCGGCGGGCACGGCAGCGCGACGAAGGACCGGACCGGCCGGTCCAGCCGACGGAACTCGCCGCCCGGGGTGGCGGCACCAAGATCTCCCTCACGTCCGGTCATCGCACCACTCCAGGATCCGGTCGTACAGAGCCTCGCGGCCCAGGTCGTTCAACAGCTCGTGGTAGGCCCCCGGGACCCGCTCGATCGTCACGTCGTCGGCTTCCACCCGCCGGGCCCAGGCGCGCGCCGCCTCCGGGTCGACCACCCGATCGTCGTCGGCCGTCAGGACGAGGAGCGGGACGTCGAGCTGGAGCGTCCCCTCGCGTGCCGCCTCCATCGCCCGGTCCGTGGACACCATGGCCCGCGGGCTCATCACCCGGTGGATGCGGGGATCGTCCTCGGCCGCCGCTCTGCGCTCGGGATCGCGGGTGAGCCGGCCGGGATCGGTGCCTCGCGGCAGCGAAACGCGGGGAGCCAGCTTCGCCAGGAGACGGATCCCCCAGCGGTACCACTCCGGCCGCTCCTCCACCAGGCCGAGCGGGGGGCCCGAGAGGACCAGTCCTTTCACGGGAAGCCGCCCCACCCCTCCCGACCATACGATCGCGACCAGCGCGCCCAGGCTATGGGCCACGACGAAGACCGGGAGATCGGGATAGCGGTCGCGGGTGACCTCCACGAACCTGCCGAGGTCGGCGACGAGATCCTGGAAATCGAAGTCGCCGCGACGACCCGGCGTATCGCCGTGGCCCCGCTGGTCGTAGCCGGTCGCGTGCCATCCGCGCTCCACCGCCCGATCGAACCACTCGCGGTACTTCTCGACGTATTCGCCGAGTCCGTGGAGGAGGACGATCGCGCCCCGTGCCGCCGCCCCCGCGTCGGCGACATCGAAGTGCAGGAGCGTCCCGTCGGCGCCCCGGAACCAGCACGACCGGGCGACCAGCGTCACGACGCTCCTCCTTCCCCGCGACAGGCCCGCAGCAACATTCCCATCGCGGTCAGCACCGAGCGGCGCCGAATGTCCTCCCGGCTGCCGGGGTAGGTGAGCCGGCGCACCTCCGCGCCCTCCGGCGTCGCCACGCCGCAGAAGACCAACCCGACGGGCTTCTCCTCGCTCCCGCCGCCGGGGCCGGCGATCCCGGTGATCGCGCACCCGACGTCGGCGCCGATCACCTTCCTCGCCCCGGCGGCCATGGCCCGACACGTCTCTTCGCTGACCGCCCCGTAGGCGGCGAGGTCCTCGCCCGCTATGCCGAGGAGCGAGGTCTTGACCTCGTCCGAGTACGCCAGGACGCCCCCCGCGAACCACTCGCTCGATCCCGGAACCGTGGTGATCTCGCCCCCGAGGAGGCCGGCGGTGCACGACTCGGCCACCGCCAGCACCCAACCCCGAGCTCGGAGCGTCTCCCCGATCGCCTCCGCCAGGGTCGTGTCGTCGTACCCCCAGAACCAGGGCCGGGCCCGCCCGGCGATCGCCTCGGCGAGCGCGGTCAGCCGCGCCCCGGCCTCCTCGGCCGGGAGTCCGGCGGCCGTCAGCCGGACGTCCACCTGTCCGGTCCGCGGCAGGAACGCGACCTCGAGCGGATCGGCCGACTCGACCAGGTCCTCGAGCTTCTCGGCCAGGGCGGATTCGCCGATCCCGACGGTGTGGACCACCCGGGACTCGACGACCGGCGCCCCCTTGCCGGCCGCCTCGATGAGCGCGGGCAGGACCGCGTCCTCCAGGAGCGCCTCCATCTCTTTGGGCACGCCGGGCAGGACGAACAACGTGAAGCCTTCCTCCTCGATCACCAGGCCCGGAGCGGTGCCGTGCGGGTTGGCCACGGCGCGCGCCCCCCGCGGCACCATCGCCTGGCTGACATTCGACGCCGGCATCTCGTCGTATCCGAACCTCCGGAACTTCTCCTTCACGATCTCGAGCTGCTCCTCGTCGAGGACCAGGGGACGGCCGAGGACCTCGGCCACGACCTGCCGGGTCCGATCGTCGCCGGTGGGGCCGAGCCCGCCCATGGCGATCGCCCACCGGGCTCGCCCGCGCACCTCGCGGAGGACGACCGCCATCCGCTCCGGGTCGTCTCCCACCATGGTGACCCGAACGACACGGCCACCGATCTCGGCCAGCCGACGCGCCACGGCGGCGCTGTTCGTATCGACGGTCTCGCCGAGGAGCAGCTCGTTGCCGATGGCGACGATCTCGATCTCCACGATCCTCCTGGCGCCCCGATCCGTCTAGAGAGCCCAGCGTCCCAGAGTCAGCAGCGCGGCCCCCACCAGGCCCGCGACGACGTCGTCGAGCATCACCCCCCACCCGCCGCGGACCGCCTGCAATCGCCCCAGAGGAGGTGGCTTGGCGATGTCGAGGAAGCGGAACAGGGCGAAGGCAACGCCCGCGCCCACCCAGCCGCGCGGGGCGGCGAGGAGCGCGATCCCCATTCCCGCGACCTCGTCGATCACGATCCGGCCGTCGTCGTGGCCGAGGACGGCTTCGGCGCGATCGGCCACGGCCGCTCCGGCCACGATCGATCCCGCCACCACGGTCGACCACGCCCACCCCGGCCACGGCAACATCCAGAGAGCCGCCGTGATCGCCGAGGCGACCGTGCCGGGGCCCCACGGCCAGTACCCGATCGGACCCAGGGTCGCGGCCGCCGTGGCGGCGCGGGTCAGCCGGCCCGGCCGAGCCACAACCGCCGGTGGGCGTGGAGATAGTCGATGAGCGACAGGACGGTCAGGACGACCACGAACCAGAACCCCACCTCGATGACGGCGCGGGTGTATCCCATCCAGTGATCCCACCACGGGCCGCCGGCGCCCCGTTCGACGTAGCCGAGGTTGATCCGCAGCACCAGGACCGAGCCGATGAACCAGTTCTGGACCATCGCCTTCGATTTTCCCCACCCGCTCGCCGCGATCACCACACCGCGGTTCGACGCGAAGCGACGGAAGGCGGTGATGATCGCCTCACGCGACAGCACCAGGATCACGAGCCACAGCGGGAGGAGACCGATGCCGTAGAGCGGCACGAAGGTGACCAGGACGAGGAGCTTGTCGGCGATCGGGTCGAGGAGCTGTCCGAAGCGGGTGATCTCCCCCCGGGTCCGCGCCAGGTTTCCGTCGACGACGTCGCTGATCGCCGCCGCCACGAACAGCAGGAACGAGGACCACCGCTCGGTCAAGCCGTCCTGATAGATGAGCCAGGCGAGGACCGGCGTCACCGCGATCCGCGCGATGGTGATCTTGTTCGGGGTGGTCACGGAGCCGAAAGGTACCCGTCGCGCACCGGCGATGCCGGCCTCACTACAGCTCCCGACGGGCCGAAAGTGCCTCTCCCACCGTCACCTCGTCGAGGAACTCGAGGCTGCCGCCCATCGGGATGCCGCGGGCGAGGCGCGTCACCTTCACGCCCACGGGCCCGAGGGCGCGCCTGAGGTAGAGAGCCGTGGCCTCGCCTTCCACGTCTGGATTGGTGGCGAGGATCACCTCCTGGACCATGTCCTCCCGCGCGCGTCCGAGGAGGCCGTCCACCGTGAGCGCCTCGGGTCCCACCCCATCGAGCGGCGAGAGGCGGCCGTGGAGGACGTGGTAGCGACCCCGATAGTGGCCGCTCCTCTCGATGACGTGGATGTCGCTCGGCTCCTCCACCACGCAGATCGTCGCGTCGTCGCGGCGCGGATCGCGGCAGATGGCGCAGCGGGGACCCTCGGCGATGTTGCCGCACGTCTCACAGAAGACGATCCGATCCTTCACCTGCCGAATCGCCTGCGACAGCGCGTAGGCCGTGTCCTTCGACTGCTTGAGGAGGTGGAACGTCAGCCGACTGGCGGTCTTGCGCCCGATCCCCGGCAGCTTCGCCAGCTCCTCGATCAGCTGCTCGACCGCATCCGCCACGACCCGCTACCGCTCCCCTTCGATCTCGCCCGACCTAGAACAAACCGGGGAGGGGCATTCCCCCCGTCAGCCTCTTCATCTCCTCCGCCGCCATCTCGCCCGCCCGCGTCAGCGCCTCGCTCACCGCGGCCACCACGAGGTCCTCGAGCATCTCGACGTCCTCGGGATCGACGACCTGCGGGTCGATCGAGATCGATACGAGCTCCTGCCGGCCGTTCACCACCGCGGTCACCATGCCCCCGCCCGCCGTCGCCTCCACCGTACGGTCGGCGAGCTCGGACTGCATCCGGGACACCTGGCTCTGGATCCGCTGGGCCTGCTTCAGGAGGTTCTGGATGTTGTTGTTGTTCATCGGCTCCTCATAGGGGTCCATCGTCATGAATGGGTCGTCGGCCGCCGCAGGCGAACGACGTTGGCGTCGAACAGCTCGACGACCTGCTGCAGGAGGGGGTCTCCCTTCAACCTGGCGTCGACGTCCCGCTCGGCGGCCTCACGGGCGCTCGGCCCGCGCGCCGGGCGGGGGTTTCGTTCCTCGGCCGCCTCCTCGGCCGTTTCCACTTCGATCCGACCGCTCCAGCCCCATCGAGACTCCAGAACCCCGCAGAGGGGTTGGAGGGTCCCCTTGCCGCGCAGCTGCTCCATCCGAAACTCGGCGTCGGCCGGGAGCGCCAGGACGATCCGCTCCACCGAGCACCCGACCGGTCGCGCGCCGAGCAACGCGGCCGCGACCGTCGGCCGGACCCGGTGTACCGCGTCGACGACCGACTCCCACGCCCCGGAGAGGCGCTCCAGCGTCAGTGGCCCCTCGGGCCGGCTCGTCGGCCGGGAGGACGCGGCCCGCGGTGTCGGGCGAGCCGCTTCGGCCGGGATCGACACCCCCTTTCGACCGGCGCCGTCCGGAGCCTTCGCCGGGCCCGCCGCGCCGGCCGCGCCACTAACTTTTCCCAGCGCCGCCAGCGCCCGGTCCAGCTCGACCGTCCGGTCCAGGAGCGCCAGCCGCACCAGCAATACTTCGAGCACCAGGCCCTGCTGACTGGAGCGGCGGAAGGCCCGCTCCTCGTCGGTGGCCAGGGACAGCATCCGCAGCAGGTCCTCGGCACCGAGCTCGCCGGCCAGCTTCCGGTACGTCTCGTGGTACCTCTCCGGCACCTCGCTCGTTCCCGCCCCGTCCCCGATGGCGAACAGCAGGCAGTCCCGGAGGTGCTCGAGAAAGCCGGTGTAGAACTCCTCGAGGTCGTATCCGGACGCGCGCACCTCGCGGGCGAGCGCCAGCGCGCCGGCCGCGTCGCCGTCGGCGAGGATCGAGGTCAGCTGCAAGTATCGCTCCTCGTCGGGCATCCCGATCAGCCGCCGCAGCGTCGCCACGTCGATCGCGTCGCCTCCGAAGGCGACCACCTGGTCGAGCAGGGAGAGGGCGTCCCGCAGCCCGCCGTCGGCCTTCTTCGCGATCGCGTGCTCGGCGGGCTCCTCGATCTCGAACCCTTCCGCCTCGGCGATCCGCCGGATCCGCTCCCGGATCGCGGGCAGCGGGATCGGCCGAAAGTCGAACCGCTGGCAGCGCGAGAGGATGGTCGGGAGGATCTTGTGCGGCTCGGTCGTCGCGAGCACGAACACCACGCTCTTCGGCGGCTCCTCCAGCGTCTTCAGGAACGCGTTGAAGGCGTCCTTGGAGAGCTGGTGGACCTCGTCGACGATGTAGACCTTCCAGAGCCCCTGGGCGGCCGCGTACTTGACCGTCTCGCGGAGCTCCTTGATGTCGTCGATGCCGCGGTTGGACGCCGCGTCGATCTCGATGACGTCCAGCGAGCGGCCGGCCGCGATCGCCCGACAGTTCTCGCACGCGTCGCACGGCTCGCCGGAGATCCCGGTCTCGCAATTCAACGCCTTGGCCAGCAGACGAGCGGTCGTCGTCTTGCCGGTCCCGCGAGGACCGGCGAAGAGGTACGCCTGCGCGATCCGGCCGCGATCGAGGGCGTTCCGGAGCGTGCGGGTGACGTGGTCCTGGGCGACGACGTCCGCGAAGGTGGCGGGACGGTATTTCAGCGCCAGCGGCTGATGGGTCATAGGGATCGAGACGGCTCGGGATCGGGGAAACGCGACACCATGGCGAAAGCCCCAGGCGAGCCGCAGCGACCCGACTCTCCACGTACCGCTGCTACCTTCCGGTCCTGACGGGGTTGATGGCGTCGAGCCCTGGGGGCCTGGGGCATGCAAGAAACTACCCCCGGGCCGGGGGGCACGTCAACGGGCCGCTCGGCCGGCGGCCGCCCGGCGGGTCCGCTCAGCCCCGCCGGGAGTCCCCCTCCGCCCGCGGCGCCGGAAGCCGATCGAAGAACAGCTCCGGCTCGTCCGGCTCTTCCGGATCCTCGGCCGCGACGGGCGACGCCGGGCCGCAAGAGGTGCAGAGCGCCGCGACGACGAGGAAGCCGACCGCGAATCGTCCGAGCCTCATCGGTCCCCCGCGTCCGGCGACGATCGGCTCCCGTCTCCGCGGGAAGTCGCGGGAGGAGCCCCCTCCGACTCGTCGAACCGGAGCCAGAGGCGCAGGCCCACCAGTCCCACCGCCATGAGCATCAACCGGGTGCCCTCCTGGTGGAAGAGCTCGGCCGTTCCGTGGACGATGACCACCATGCCGTAGGCGGCCAGCGCGCCGTTCACCACCCACCACAGGACCCTCTTCGCCTTGCGGGTCTCGTCCTCCAGGGTCGTATCCAACAGATCGGTCACCGTCCCTCCTCTTCGATTCGACCGGCTCGCACCGCATCGCCCCCGCACGCTGGTCTCTTCCCCGTCCTCGATGGAGCTCCGCGTGGTCTTCGTGCCGATCGGCGACCCTCTCGCCGGGTCAGCCGCCGCCGGATCCCCGTCAGGGTCTCTTCCAGGCGGAGACGCGACACCGGCTTCTGCAGAAGGTCGTAGACGCCCGCCCGCGTGGCCGCGGCCTGGACCTCGCGCGACCTCCAGGAGGTCGCGAGCACGGAACCGGGCGAAGCCGACTCCACGATCCGTGTCGCCAATCGGCATCCGGCCGCGGAATCCTCGTCGAAGTCGATCACCACCAGGTCGGGGCGGAACCGCCGGATGCCGTCCAGATGCCGCTCGGTCGCCGTCCCCGGACGGATGCTCATTTCGTACTGGATGTTGAACCCCTGGCGCGACGCCACCTCGTTCACGATCGCTTGCAGCTCCCCGTCCGCGGAGAGGATCATCGCCGTCCACGATTCCGCTTCGGCCTCGGCCATCTCTATTCTCGCGACCTCACCCTCGACTCAATAAGGTCATCCACCCTAGCGGAAGACCGGATCTCCTGTCAAGGCGTCGCCTTCCACAGATGCGGAATCGGAATTCCACGAACGTGGAGACCCGGATCCGAATAGGAGAGTCGTTTTCATGATATTCAAGCTACATAACCTATTGCGAAATGGTAACCTGCGGGCTCTTAACTAGATTCTGGGTACGTGGTCTGGAGCTAGGTCATGCCTATAACGAAAGATTACAAGCTAGTGATCCAAAAAAATATCAAATTATCCGGTGGACGCCTCCCGTCATCGCGGCTCTAATCCGGCCTTTCTGTAAGTCCTCTGCCCGATCTACTGCGAATCGTGAATCCATGTTCGGGGGGAGATCGAGATTGTACTATTTCGTTATGCTTTACAGAGGGGACATTTCTTTTGGAATGACGAGGGAACCGCACGCGTGTGCCGAAGGAACGCGGGGGCGGGGCCATCACGCCTGACGATCCCCGGCTCACCCGCCGTTCGTTCGCAGCCTCAAATGGATGGCGGTCCCCGCTGGACGGCGACGCTCCCACTCCACCGATCCGCCCCAGGTCTCGACGGTCCGCTTCACGATGGCGAGGCCCAGCCCCGTCCCCCGCGTCTTGGTCGAGAAGGACGGCTCGAACAGCCGATCGGTGGCGTCCGCCGACAGACCGGTTCCGTCGTCGACCACGGAGACACGCGCCTCCTCGGCGTCCCCGGCGAAGTCGATCTCGACCGCCACGCGACCCTTTCGGGCGGCGGTTCCGAGCACCGCCTCGCGGGCGTTCTGCAGCAGGTTCACCAGCACCCGCCGGAAGCCCTCGGCCTCCCCCAGGACCGGTCGGGCCTCGCCGGTGACCTCGAGCGCGTAGTCGATCTTCTCGTCGCCCGGCCGGAACAGCTCGATGGCGTCCCGGGCCACCGCCACGGCGTCGAACGGCTCGACCACGGTCGGCTGGGGAACGCCGAACCGGGCGAAGGAGCCGGCGATCCGCTCCAGGCGGTCGATCTCGGAGAGCACGAGATCGAGGTTGCGATGGAAGAGCCGCTCGAAGTCGGGTGCGCGGTCCTCGACGGTCTTCTCGAGGTGCTGCAGCGAGAGCTTCATCGGCGTGAGCGGGTTCTTGATCTCGTGGGCGACCTGACGCGCCATCTCCCCCCAAGCGAGCACCCGCTGCGACTGTACGTTCGCGGTGATGTCCTCGAAGGCGACGACCAGCCCGCGCTCCTCGCCGGCGCCGTCGACGAGGCCGGTGCAGACGACGTGGTAGTGGCGCTCCGCCCCCTCCCTGCGTAGGACCAGGTCGCGATCGGCGCGCGCTCCACGGACCGACGCCTCGGCGACGGCGCGCCAGAAGGGGGCGGCGGGGCGCTCCCTGCGGGCGAGCTCCTCCACCGATCGGCCGAGCACGTCCTCGGCCTCTTCGTCGAGCAGGTCGGCCGCTCGGTCGTTGAGCAGGCGCACCCCTCCGCGGGCGTCGAGAGCGACGACACCGGCCCCCACCGATGCGAGGATCGCCTGGACCCGCGACTTCTCCCGCTCGAGCGCCCGCTGGCTGGCGTCGAGGCGCCCGGCCATGGCGTTGAACGCCCGCTGGACGCGGCCGAACTCGTCCCGCCGGGCGGGCGTCGACAACCGATAGGAGAGCCGGCCGGCGGCGATATGCCGGGTGCCCTCCTCGAGCGCCGACAGCGGCCGGGACATGAATCGGGCCAGCCCCCATCCCACGACGAGCAGGAATCCGATGGAGAACGCCGACAGCAGGAAGACTCCCTCGCCGAGGCGCTGGAGGTCGACCCGGACCCGATCCTCGCGGATCAGCAGCGGCGTCGCCAGGGCGTAGCCGGGCGGCACGTCGGGCTCGGAGAGCGCCCGGTAGGCGACCAGGAACGAGCGCTCGCCGAGCGTCGTCTCGTCGAAGGCGATCGGCCTTCGCTCGGCGAAGAGTGTCGCGTACACCGACCCGTCGATCCGGTCCGCGAAGACCCGGGAGGCGAAGATCTCCGGGCGGCTGGAGGCTCTCGTGTGGCCGCGCCAGTAGAGGACGAGGTCCTGCTGGAGGACGTCTCCGATCTCGCGAAGGCGCGCCGAGAGCTCACGGTCGGAGGCGATCGCGAGCGCCCGGTCGCGGGCCAGCAGCCGACTGGCTGCGTTCAACGCCTCGCTGGCCGCCGATCGTGTAGCCTCCTCGAGCTCGAGACGCGTGGTCCGGTACCCCAGGACGGCGTAGAGGGTGAGCGGGAGCGCCGCCACGGCGAGGAAGGCGAGGACGAGCTGGGCACGGAAGGAGCGGAGCGGGTTCTCCGCCGCGATCCGCGCGCGCCACGCGGTCCTGGCCCGCGGATCCCCCGCCCGCTCGAGCAAGCCCAGCGCCAGCGCCAGCGCGGAGGCGGCCAGGACGAACACCGCCGTTCCACGGGGCCCGGGGAGAAGGGGATCGAGCGGCATGGCGAGCTGGAGGGTGCCGACCTCGCCCTCCGCGTCGAAGGCCCGGACGCGAGTCAGCAAGGTTCGCGGCGGCGGCTCCTCTTCGGGGCCCAGTGTGGTGTACCCCGGTACGTCCGGCTCGATGCCGCCGCCGGCCAGGAGGTCGGTCAGCACGAAACCGGTCCCCTGCTCGCGCAGCTCCACGGAGCCCGTCGTCATCGCCACCGCCGTTCCGTTCCGCCGGCCCGCGGCGTCGAGGACGGGGACGACCGCCCACCGGACGGCGCCGGTGCCCTGCGATCCTCGGACGGGGATCTGGGCCGGCTCGAGTGCGGCCACGTAGCGCCGAGCGCGGTCGGTCAGGTCCTCGGGGGCGAGGGAGAACTGGCTCACGACCCGCCCCTCGGCGTCGAACAGAAACAGCCCGGTGGCGAAGTCGAGCTCGCGCAGCGGACTGCGGCTCCACAGGGCGAGCGCCGCGTCGCGGTTCTCCTCGGCGATCGCCTCGCTCACCGCCGGCTCGTTCGCGAGGAACTCCACGGTCCGGGTCATCGTGTAGTCGAGCCACTGGCTGGACGCCTCGCCGATCCGCTGCGCCCGCTCGACGAGGAGCTCGTGCGCCGCCTGGACGCGCGCGAAGGCCGCCAGGGGAAGCGTGGCCAGGGCCCCCACGGCCGTCGCCACGATCGCGAGACGCACCAGCCGCACCCGCCGCGCCCCGCGCGGCCGGCCGACGGCGAGGGTGGCCCAGGCGCCGGCCACGATCGCGATCGCCGACGGCGCGACCACCTCGACCGGATGTCCCGCCATCGATGCTTCGGGGAGACGCCAAGCGGCGATGCCCACCGCCGCCCCCACCACCAGGGCGGCACCCCCTCCCCACGCGGGCCCGTCCGGCGTCCCCGCCCACCGCAGCACCCCCGCGAGGGCCACCACGACGGCCGCGCCGAACAGGGCGAAGCCCAGCAGGACCAGGAGAAGCGGGGGAGCGAACAGGAGCGTGGGACTGAAGAACGCCGCGGGGCTCATGCCCTCGAGGGCCCCTTCGAGCGACGGGACCGCCAGTCGCCCGAGGCCCCACGTCACCGCGAGCGCCACGACGACCGTCAGGGTCGCCACCACCGGGCGGCGCCGACCCTCCCGCCGCGTGACGAGGAGCGACCAGGCGGTCCAGGCCATGATCGCCGTCGCCGCCGCCGTCACCAGGAGGTGCCCCGCCGATCGGCCGGCCGGTCCGAAGGCCGGGGCCGCGAAACCCAGCGGGCTGAACCACTCTTCCGGCAGGAGACGAGCCGGGAGCCGGCTCTCGACCAAGAGGGCCCAGACGAGAGCGACGAGACCCAGCCGGACGAGGAGGGCGGCGATCGCCTCGCCCCTTCCGCCGGCCCCGATCCGAGGTACGACCCGCGCCGTCCGTCGCGACGCTTCCCAGCCGACACCCACCGCCCAGGCCAGCGGCCACAGCAACAGCAGCGCCATCGCCCGCTCGCCCTGCCGCCGGCGCTCGGCCACGTACCGCTGGAGGAGGAAGCCTTCGCTGGCCACGCCCGCCACCACCTCCCGCGAACCCCCGACCACCGACGATCGCTCGGACGGGGCGAGGGTGTCTCCGCCGGGGAGGAGCCGGAACGCCAGATGCCGCTCCCGGGAGAGTCGGGCCAGGATCAGGTCCGGCTCGAGCGCCTCCCGGCGAAGCGGGGACTCGACCGCCCAGAGGTCCTTGACGACGACACGGAAGGTGTCGCGGCCGATGGTCTGTGGCTTCCCCACGTATGCGATCACCCATCCGGTGGGGTTGCGCACCACCCCGCCGGCGAGCGCCGCCGCGATCGAGTCCGGCGGCAATCGCTCTCCGCGAGGATCGCCCCACCAGGCCCGCAGCGCGCCCTCAGAGTCGTAGAGCTCCAGGCCGATCCCCTCGGACAACCGTTCGGGCGTGGCTCGCCCCAGGGACACGAACCATTCGCTCTCCTCGTCCGGGAGCGGGAGCGAGCCTCCCGATGCCAGCCGCCGGGCCGTGGTCTCGGCCAGCTCCCGATCCTCGGCGAGTCGCGCGCTCAGCGCGCGTGCCACCCCGGCTCGCGCCTCGGATTCCAACCGGGCCGCCGCCCCTGGCCCCGCCATCGTCACCCGCCACGTGTCGAACGCCGTCCACGCCCAGATCCCGAGGTAGGCGATCAGGAGCCCGTAGGCGATCCTCGCGCCCCACCGCTCGGGGCGCCCCGCCACGGCGCCCCAGACCACAAGCCCGATGGCCGCCGCCACGGCCGCGACGGGCGCCGGGGCGGGGACGGCGCCGAATGACACCGCGGCGAGGCCGGTGGCGAGGAAGAGCGCGGCCGCGGCCCGTTTCACCGCGGCCGGTCCGGCTCCTCCGGCCGGGTCGCCACGACGAGCGCCTCCGCCCCGGCCCGTCGCGCGGCGTCCATCGCCTGGACCACCCGCCCGTGGGGCACGCGCTCGTCGGCTTCCAGGACGACCCGGTCGAGCCCCTCCCGCTCCATACGCGCGGAGAGCGTGTCGGCGAGGGCCTCCTGCCCCACGCGGTCCTCGCCCACCCAGGTCCCGCCGTCGGCGGCGAGACGCACGGTGAGCTCCTCCCGCGAGGCGACCGGCGCGGATCCCGCTTCGGGCAGCGTCAGGTCGATGCCCGGCCGCTCGAGGAACGTGGAGGTCACGACGAAGAAGATCAGCAGCAGGAAGACGACGTCGATCAGCGAGGTGACGTCGATCGCCGTCCTCCGGCGATGCGGCCTATCGAGGCGCATCGGTCGTCGAGAAGCCGAGGATCTTCTTCATCAGTCGGTTGGTGTGCGCCTCGATGTCGAGGACGAGACGCTCCGCCCGGCCCACGAGCCAGTTGTACGCCACCAGCGACGGGATCCCGATCGACAATCCGGTGGCGGTCGTGATGAGGGCCTCCGAGATCCCTCCCGAGAGCCCCTGGCCCCTCCCGCTCCCTCCCGCGCCACCACCTCGAAGACGTCGATCATCCCGAGCACGGTGCCCAGCAACCCCAGCAGCGGCGCGATGGCCGCGATCGTCCCGAGGACGCCGAGTCCCCGCTCCAGCCGCGCCACCTCCTGCCGCCCCTGGTCCTCCACCGCTTCCCGCATCTCCTCCCGGGACCGACCGCGGAACTCGAGGGCGGTCAGGACGAGAGACGAGAACGGCCCCGGGTTCCGCCCGCAGATCGAGCGCGCCAGCGGCACGTCGCCGGGGCCCTGCAGGGTTTCGATGAGATCCACGATCTCCGACTTGACGACCCGGTCGCGGCGCAGGTGCCAGGCCCGGTCGAAGACGATCCACAGCGCGAGGACCGAGCATGCCGCGAGCGGGACCATCAGCACGCCGCCCTGGAGGAGCGTCTCCCACATCGGCTATCGCTCCGGGACCACATTGAAGTAGAAGTGGGCGGTGACCTCGAGGTACGGCTCCGGGAAGTCCGGCGGGAGAGGCTCGTAGTCGGCCGCGCCCTCGAGGGCGTCGGTGGCCACGTACTGGAGGCCGTCCACCCCCCGATGGTCGAGGAGCTGGAGGGACGTCAACCGGCCGTCGGGGGCGATCCGGAATCGGACCCGGGTGACCCAGGCGGCCGTGCCGTAGTAGAAGGCCGCGGGCGGGGAGATGTGCTCCTCGACCCTCCGCTTGAGGCGCTCCATGTACGGGCCCCAGCGCCAGGCGGTCGTGTTGAGGCTGAATTCTTTGTCGTACGCCGCCTGGGTCAGCCGCTGGTCGACCTCCGGCACCGGAAGCGCCCCGTCGCCCGGCGGCTCGCGCAAGCGCGGGGTGGCCATCGGCAGCGCGAGTCGGGGGTCCACCGCCGGGGAGGCGTTCGATGGCGGCCCGTCGTCGTCCTCGGCCTCCCGGACGGGCTCGGGGAGGGGCTCCGCCTCGGAGGCGCCCCGGGCGCCGGACGCCGGAGCGCCGCTCGAGCGTGGGGTGGTGGGCGCCGGCGCCGGGCCAGCCGAGAATGCCGCCCCCTCGGGCCGCTCCGGCGGGGCGTTCGGTTGCGCCGCCCTGGCATCCGTCGACGACAGATCGCTCGGCTCCTCCGGCGGCTCCGCCTCTACGGGCTGGGGATCCACGAACCGGAAGACCATCGGCTCGTCCGCCTCGGAGAAGGCTTCCTGGTTCCCGACCCCGACGAAGTCGCGGACGGGTGCCACCAGAGCCGCATGGAGGAGCAACGACGCCGCGAGGGCGATTCGGGAGGATCGATCGTCCAGCATCTTCTGCCTGAGACGATCAATATACCCCGCGGGTTCCCTGGACCGTACCCGAAGGGAGTCCACCTCCCGTCGGCGCGCCCCGGGGCCCCGCTCAGCCGGAGGTCACGGGGGCCTCGGCGAGCGACCGCGCGCGCGCGACGGGGCGATGCCGGCGGAGCTCGTTGGCGTCGCCGGTCAGCAGCGTTGCGATGTCGGCCGACGCCATCACCAGGGCCGAGAGGCCGGCCCAGGCGCGCAGGATGTCGGGACCGGGAGCGATGAAGAGCACCAGGACGGCGGTGTGGGGAGCGACCCCCAGCCAGATCCTCCAGGCCGCGACTCCGAGGCGCCCGAGCCGCGCCCTCCACGCCCGTCGCCGCCGGGATCCGACGATCGCCGCCGCGGCGATGAGGGGCGCCGCGACCGCCACGGTCGCGACGGCGTAGACGATCGTGACCGGAAGCAGCGCCCACTCGGCCCACCCCCGCCCCACCGGGGCGCGTCCGCCGCCCCGTCCGTTCGCCCGATAGCGGGCCTTCTGCATCAGCTCGAAGCCGCGGAAGTGACGGACGAGGTAGTCCCGCGCGGCGTTGATCTCCTGGATCTTCCGCGTCGCCCGAGCGCGTTCCTCCACCGTCTCGAACCGGTCGGGATGGATGCGCCTGGCGCGCGCCCTGTGCGCCCGGTGGACGTCCTCGATCTCGATCGGCGGGAAGAGCCCGAGCGCGCGCAGCGAGTCGCGATAGCGGACCTCGTCGTACCGGCCGCGCCCGCCCGGCGGGAGCGGTCGGTCGAGCTGCTTCATGGCTCGGCGGTCCCGGGGACGGCCGCCCCGGTCGGCGGAGCCGACGCGGGCGATGCCGACGCGGGCGGAGCCGACGCGGGCGGAGCCCCGCTCTCCGCGTCCCCGACCCCCTCCCCCGGCATGTCCAGGAAATAGGAGCGGCAGGCGCGGTCCAGCAGGCGGGTCGAGAGGATCGGCTCGACGTCGAGGTACCGGGCCTCGTCGCAGAGGTGGTCGAGCAGGTCGCGCGGGTGGCACGAACGGGCCGGGATGGACCGCCTCTCGTAGTATTCGCGCCAGATCCAGCGGACGGCGTCCGGCTCGAAGGCGATCTGCCGGGCGATGCATCCCCTGCGAAAGATCTGCAGGTACTGCTCGAACGTCGGGTCCGGGACGAGGATCTTGTAGTGGATCCGCCGCAGGAAGGCCTCGTCCACGAGCTCGAGCGGATCGAGGTTCGTGGCGAAGACGAGCAGACAATCGAAAGGCACCGGGAACTTGTGGCCGGTGTGCAACGTCAGGAAGTCGAGGCGCTTCTCGAGCGGCACGATCCAGCGGTTCAGCAGGTCCCGCGGTCGCACGATCTGCCGCCCGAAATCGTCGATGATCAGGACCCCGCCGTTGGCCTTCACCTGGAAGGGGGCCTGATAGATCTTCGTGTGCGGATCGTACTGGAGGTCGAGCTGATCGAGCGTCAGCTCTCCGCCGGTGAACACGACCGGCCGGCCGACGCGCGCGAAGCGCCGGTCGTAGGGAGTGGGCTTCGCGAGCCATTCGGGCTCCTCGTCCGCCGCGGCGGCCGGACCCACCTTGCGGTCCGGCAGCGAAGAGTGGTGGACCGGGTCGTGGACGACCATCACGTGGCCGCCGATCTCGACCGCGTAGGGCACGTACAGCTCGCCGCCCATCATCCGCGCGATCGCCTCCGCCAGCGTGGTCTTCCCGTTCCCGCTGTCGCCGTAGAGGAACATCGACTTGGCCGAGTTCACCGCCGGCCCGATCTGCTCCAGGAAATCGGGATCGAGAACAAGGTGGCTGAAACCGGACTCGATCGCTTCCCGGTCGAGTCGGGCGTTGCGGATCGAGCCGGCGGCCACCCAGGCGCGGTACTTCTCGAGCGGGACCGGGGCCGGTCCCACGTACTGGCCCGCGGCCATCGATTCGCGCGCCCGCTCGCGTCCCTTGGAGGTGAGGTCGAAGGTATAGCCGCCGCGGCCGTGACCCTTGGCGCCGCGGACCTCGAGCAGCATCCGCTGCTGGAGGTCCTGGAGCCGGTCGTCGAGGATCGAGAACGGGAGCCGGACGTCCTCGACGAGACGTTGCCCCGTCCGCGCGCCCCGGACGTAGAGGGTCTTGAGCACGAGCTCGGCGACCGTCTCGGCGGAGAGACCGCTCTCCGCCAGCGTCCCCGGCACCTTCGGCGCCTTCTCGGCCGCGAACTGCGGCCGCTGGTTCAGGCTGGAGCGGGGGCGCGCGTCCAGGGTCACGCCGCCTCCGACCACGACAGGTGGTCCCCGAGCAGCGTGCCCGTGGAACCGAGCGTGCCTTCGGGCAGCTCGAGCGCGAACCGGGCCTCCCCGTGCCACTTCGAACGCGCTCCGGGCGCCAGTCCGCGGTAGAGGGCCACGACCTCCCGCTCCTCGTCCATGAACGCGACGTCGATCGGATACCGCATGCCGTACATGTGGACCCCCCGACAGGGGACCATCAACAGACCCTGCCCCTCCTCCAGTGGGCCGTGACCGATCAGTCCCCGGAGTCGCGGCCACCACCAGTCGGCCAGGTCCACCTGCTCCCCCAGGACCGACCCCCGGGTCTCGTTGACGACTTTCAAAGCCATCACATCAGATCCTTCATCTGGGCCAGGATGTGGAGGATCGCCGGCCCGAGGATGACCACGAACATGGCCGGGAAGATGAACAGGACCAGCGGGAAAACCAGCTTGATGGTCGTCTTCGCCGCCGCCTCCTCGGCCCGCTGGCGGCGCTTCGTCCGCAGCGTGTCGGAGTGGACGCGCAGCGCGGTGGCGACCGAGGTCCCGAACCGGTCGGTCTGGATCAGCATCGCGGTCAGCGCCTTCAGATCTCCGACCCCGGTCCTCTCGCCGAGGTTGCGGAGCGCCTCGTCCCGGGGCGTACCGTGGCGGATCTCGAAGTTGGTGAGCATCAGCTCCTCGGCCATCGTCCGGCTCACGTGCTCGATCTCCTCGGAGACCCGCACCAGCGCCTGGTTGAGTCCGAGCCCGGCCTCGACGCAGACGACCAGCAGGTCGAGCGAGTCGGCCAGCGCCTTCTGGAGCTCGCCCTGGCGCTTGCGGGTGCGGCGCTTGATCGCGTAACGGGGCAGGATCCACCCGCCGAGCGCCGCGACGCCGGTCACGAGCAGGATCACCCCCGGCCTGGCGCCGAGGATCGTGGCGCCGAAGAAGCCGGCTGCGGCCAGGATCGCGACGGCCGTAAAGCGGAGCGCCACGTACACGGGGACGGCGGACGGACGGCGATAGCCGGCCTGGACCAGCATTCGCTGGATCTCGCTCCAGTCGATCTTTTTGCTCGCGACCTTCTCCCCGAACGCCTCCAGCAGCGACTCAAGTCGTTCGCGCTTCTCCTGACGGCGGCGACGTTGCAGCGCGTAGTGCCGGCTCGCGCCCGACTCGAGTTCGGCGAGGCGCTTCCCGATCGCCCGCGAGCGCGCCGGGGCGAGCGTGGCGACGCTGTAGACGAGCGTCACCACGGACATCATGACCAGAGCGACGATGAGATAGACCATGGCCCGCGACTCCTAGATCTCGATGTCGATGATCCGTCGGATCGCGAAGAATCCGACCACCTGCAGGAGCAGCGCGACCGAGATCATCATCCGCCCCGTAGGCTCGGTGAAGAGGATCGACATGTACTCGTGGTTCATGATCCCGATCAATGCGCCGACGCCGATCGGCAGCACGGCAAGCAGATAGCCGGTGAAACGGCCCTGGGCGGTGTAGACCCGGACCTGTCGCTGGATGGTGAACCGCTCCCGGATCGTATGGGCGATCTTGTCCAGGATCTCGGCGAGGTTCCCCCCGACCTCGCGCTGGATCAGCAGCGCGGTGACGAAGATCCGCATGTCGAGCAGGTCGATCCGGTCGGCGAGGGCCAGCATCGAGTCCTCGATGGAGAGGCCGAATCGCTGTTCCTCGAAGACCCGGCGGAACTCGGCGGAGACGGGCTCGGGGCTCTCCTCGGCGACCATCCCGAGCCCGGTCGAGAAGGCGTGCCCAGCCCGGATCGCCCGGCCCAGCAGGTCGATCGCCTCGGGGAAGTGCTCCTCGAAGCGCTCGATTCGCTTCGCCTTCTTGCGCTTCACGTACAGGTAGGGCAGAGTGGCGCCGAACGCGGCCGCGGCCAGGGCCACGATCGCGAGTTTCGTCATCACCCAGGCGGCCAGGCCGAAGCCGACGGCCCCTCCCACCGTGTACAGGACGAAGGAGCCGACGCGCCAGTCGAGGTCGGCCTGATCGATCAGGTGCTGGAGGTCCCGGGCGTGGGGGAGCCGCGCCACGAGCGGCTTGAGCCACCTCACGTCCGTCAGCTCCTCGTCGCGGAACAGGTCCCCGAAGGGATCCCCCTCCTTCCGGGGACCCTCTCCGGTCAGGCCGCCGAGCCGGTCGACGATCTCCTTGCGCCGCCTCCGGTCGACCCACCACTCCCACAGGAAGACCAGCGAGAGGACCCCCAGGGCCACCGCCGCGAAGACCAGGATCGCCGGAGCGAGGTTCGCCGGCGCGCTCACCGCTCCGCCCCGGCGAAGAACTCGGCGTTGGAGAACAGCCCCGCCGGAAGGTCGATGCCGCTGGTGCGCAGCCGCTCGCCGAACCGCGGACGGATCCCGGTTGCCTTGAACCGGCCCAGGACCCTTCCGTCCTCGTCGATCCCCTGCCGCTCGAAGGTGAAGATCTCCTGCATGGTGATGATGTCCCCCTCCATCCCGACGATCTCCGAGATCGACGACAGCTTCCGTCTCCCGTCGGAGAGACGCGAGACCTGGAGCACCACGTCGATCGCCGCGGCGATCTGCTGGCGCATCGCCTTCTCGGGGAGATTGAGGTTGGCCATCGAGATCATCGTCTCCAGACGGCTGAGCGCGTCCCGCGGGCTGTTGGCGTGGAGGGTCGTCAACGAGCCGTCGTGGCCGGTGTTCATCGCTTGCAGCATGTCGACCGCCTCCGACCCGCGAACCTCGCCCACGATGATCCGGTCCGGCCGCATCCGCAGCGCGTTGATCACCAGCTGACGGGCCGTGACCTGCCCCTGCCCCTCGACGTTCGGCGGGCGCGTCTCGCACCGGACCACGTGCGGCTGGCGGAGCTGGAGCTCGGCCGAGTCCTCGATGGTCACGATCCGCTCGTCGGGCGGGATCGACGACGACAGGACGTTGAGCAGCGTCGTCTTCCCGGCGCCGGTGCCGCCGGAGATCAGCACGTTCAGCCGGGCCTTCACGATCCCCTGCATGAGCTCCAGCATCGCCGCGGTCAACGTCTCGTAGCGGAGCAGGTCCTCGGCGGAGAGCGCGTCGGTCTTGAACTTCCGGATCGAGACGTGGGGCCCATCCACCGCCAGCGGCGGGATGATCGCGTTGACGCGCGAGCCGTCGGCCAGGCGGGCGTCGACCATCGGGCTCGAGTCGTCGATCCGCCGGCCCACCGCCGAGACGATCCGATCGATCACCTGAAGCAGGTGCTTGTTGTCCTTGAACCGGACGTCGGTCCGCTGGAGCCGGCCGTCCCGCTCGATGAAGACGCGGTCGTAGGTGTTCACCAGGATGTCGGAGACCGACGGGTCCTGCAGCAGCGGCTCGAGGGGCCCGAGGCCGAAGATCTCGTTCAGGACCTGCTCGACGAGCGATTCGCGCTCCTCGAAGTTGAGCGGCGCCGATTCGCGGGCCAGGAGGTCCTGGACGACCTTGCGGATCTCGGACACGACCATGTCCCGGTCGTGGGAGTCGAGGTTCGAGAGGTTCAGCCGGTCGACGAGCTGTTTGTGGATCCGGCCCTTGATGTCGTGGATGACGCTGCCGTCGTCGTCGGTTTCGTGCGAGGCGCGCCGGCGCTCCGAGAGTCTCGGTGGAGGCGGGTCCGCGGCGCCTGCGAGCGGTCCGTTCCCTTCCTCCCGGGTCCGCTCCTCGGCTTCCTCGGAGACGAAGGCCGGAACTCCCTCCTCCTCCTCGACGTCGTCGGGCGACTCGGGCGGCTCCCACGGGAGTCGGTCACGGTTGACCTCCCCATCGTCACCGAACAGGGGCACCGAATACGGATCGTGATCGTTCGTCACGATTCACCTCCGACCACAGCGGGTGGGGGAAGAAGGAACGCGTCCTCGATCTCCTGGTCCATCCCGAGCATCGTCTTCATCCGGTCCACCGAGCGGGCGAGCCAGCCCCGCTTCCTCGGGACGGCGCCGGGCACGCCGGCGATCTTCGCGCCCAGTGCCTGGAGCTCCTCGGAGTAGAGCGACTTGTCGTCGAGGAGCACGGGGCGGCCGGTGTTGATCGCGTAGATGACTGCCTCGTAGTCGTTGGGCAACGTCCAGTAGACGTCCATGTCCAGCGCCCGCTCGACGTCGTCGAGGGTGATGTCGTTGTCCGGCTGATAGCGGTTGACGATCAGACGGACCTCGTGGCCCTTCTCGCTCATCCGCTCGAGCAGATGCTGCGCGCGCTGGATGTTCCTGAGCGACGGCAGGTCGACGTTGGCGACGAGGTACACCTCGTCGGCCAGGTCGAACGTCGCCAGGGTGCGAGCCGTGAAGGAGTTCGAGGTGTCGACCACCACGTAGTCGTAGTGCTGGCGGAGGAAGTGGAGGATCTGGCGGATCTGATCCGCCGTCACCGCCTCCGCCTTCTCGGGATGGTACGGCGCGGAGAGGACGTGGACGCCCGTATCGTGGCACTCGATGAACGAGGCCAGGAGTCCGGCGTCCATCCGATGGACGTTCTTGGCCAGGTCGACGAAGTTGAACCGCGGCTCGATTCCCAGGAACAGCGCGCTCTCGCCGAGCTCGAGGTCGAGGTCGACGACCACGGTCTTCTTGCCGGTCAGGCGTTGCATCTGGATGGCCAGGTTTGTGGCCACCGTGGTCGAGCCGGCGCCCCCCTTGGCCGCGAAGAACGCCAGCAGCTTGCCGGGCTGGCGCGGACCGCTGCCGTTCGCCCCTCCGACCATCTTCTTCCGCGCGCGGGTCACCGCCGCGGCCAGCGACTCCACGGTGACGGGCTTCGGCAGATAATCGCCGATCCCCGCCTGCATCGCCTGCATCAGGAACTCGGGCGACCCCTCGCCCCCGGCGGCGATCATGCGTCTCTTGGGGTTCGTCTCGGCGAGGAACTGGGCCAGCTTCACGCCCAGGACCGGGTCTTCCTCGAGGTCGAGGAAGATCAGCTCGGGATCGACGTACCGGAGCTCCTCGAGATGGCCGTGGCTGATCTTCTTGAACGGCACCACGATCTCGAACTCGATGTCGATCGGGTGGTCGGCGTCGATCCCCTCCCGGACCGCGGTCCGGAAGTCCCCGTCCGTCGACACGATCGCGGCGCGTATGGCCTGGCTTTCCATGTTTGCTCCTCTGCTTACTCGACGAGGCGGACGAACTTCACCTCGGGGCCCTCGGTGGCGCCGCCGAGGCCGTCGGAACCCACGCCGACTCCCGTGGCGAACAGAAAGCGTCCCACCACGTCCTTCCCCTTCATCTCCTCGACCCAGAACGCCGTGATGTTGTTGAAGACGATCGGCTTCTTGCCGGGGTCCACGGGTTGGGTCGGGTCGAACAGCGGAATGTTGGCGACCCGGGGGCTCGCCTTCCACGGCACATATCGGCTGTTCACCACGCTGTCGGCGGCGAGATCCCAGCTGGCGTCCGGATCCTGGTCGATGAGGTCCTCGACTCCCTGACGCGTGGGTCCGGTCATGTTGCCGTTCTCGACCATGTACGCCTCTCCCAACCGGATCACCGAGGTGTTGCAGTTGGCGATGTTCCAGCGGTACCGAGACGCCCCGGTCGCGGGCGACCCGGACACCTGGGGGACGTCCCACGGGAAGTACCAGGAGGGGACGATCGCTTCCTGCGGCGTCCCCTCCTTGAGGACGATCGGACGACCGAAGTCGTCCTCGTACGTCGTCCCGTCGGGATCCACCCCGTTCTGCGAGGGCTGGCCGTTTCGGAAGTCGGACCCGTAGCCGGTGTCGGTCGGGTGGTAGTACTCGCCCGAGTCGTACCGATCGTCGAGGTCGACGTCGTCCCAGGCGTCGGGAACCGCGAAGGGCTTCAGGCACGTGGCGGCCCCGGCCGGCGACGCCTCGGCGGTGGCGCGCGCCGCGACGTCGACTTCGTCCACGCCGAAGACTCGCGCGAACCAGGTCGCTACGGCGAGCCCGCGATCGGCCGTGCGACGGACCGTCACGGTGACCCGCATGCGAGGCACGTCGACCTCCACGTCCTCGGGGACGAGCGCCACCGCGTCCTTCCGGACCGAGTTCGCCGCCGCGTACTGGACCGCGATGTCGCGGGCTCGCTGTTCGTTGTCCGGCGCTTCGATGAACGAGGCCGCTCCGGCGAGGGCGGCCGAGTCCGCCGCCCGCTGGGCCTCGCCGCGGGCGGTGAACAGCATGCCGAGGTCGATCGCGAGGGCGAGGATGGACAGCAGCGCCGTCATCGCCACCGCCGCGAGGACGATCGTCGAACCCCGCTCGTCGCGCAGGAGGGACGTCGGCCGCTTCACTCGTCCCCCGTCGGTCCCACCGGAGCGGGCGCGATCGGCTCCTTCAGCGCGTCGTCCCAGTCCCACGTCTCCGGCTCGCCGGTCGGGACCGGGGGCGGGGCCTCCGATGGCTGCACGATCCGCGGCGTCACGAGCACGAGCAGCTCGGTCCGATTCTCGCGGATCCCCTTGCTGCTGAAGAGCCTACCCAGGATCGGGATGTCTCCCAGGATCGGGAACTTGTCGACGTTCTCGGTGATCGAGTTGTCGAGGAGTCCTCCGATCGCGAACGTCTGGCCGTCCCGAAGCTCGACCTCGGTGGAGGCCCTCCGGCTCAGCAGGGTGGGGATCTGGAAGCCCGACAGCTGGAGACCGTTCGCGAAATCGAGGCTCGACACCTCCGGGGCGACGGTCAGCCGGATGTTCCCCGCGTTGGTGATGTGGGGCGTGAAGTTGAGCCGGACCCCGAACTCCTTGAACAGGATGGTGATGTTCGTGCCGCCCGCGGTCGCCTGCGGGACGGGATAGGGGAACTCCCCGCCCGCCAGGAACGACGCCTCCTGCCCGTCCATGGCCAGGAGGTTGGGCTCGGCCAGGCTTCGGAACATCCCCTTCGCGGAGAGGGCCCGGATGAACGCCCCGACGCTCTCGCCCTCGTGGAACAGATAGAGGTTCACGACGTCGCTGAAGGTCTGCTCCGGCCCGACCGGGTCGTTGGCGAAGTTGCCCGCCGGCGGGGTGTGCTGGCCCGTGGAGAGGGCCCCCTCGTCGTCGCCCCGCGGGTTCAGCGGATCGAACCGGAGGATGTTGATCCCGTACTCCTTGATGGCGGTGCGGTTGACCTCCGCGAAGCGGACCTGGAGGAGGATCTGGTCGGGGGCCGGGACCTGCAGGTTGTCGATGACCGTCGCGCCGGTCGCCGCGGCGATCTCCAGCGCCCGTCGCGCCACCGAAGCCTCCTTCAGCGTACCCGACAGGATGTAGGTGTCGCCGCTGGCGGTGACGTCGATCCGCTCGTCGGGGAACAGCGCCAGGAAGTGGCGCTCGAGGGCCTCGGCGTCGACGGTGACCTCCACCTCGTGGAGCCGCCGTGCCCCCACCTGATCCCACAGGACCAGGGTGGTGGTGCCGGTCTGCTTCCCATGGATCATCACCTCGGTCGGCGAGACGACGACCGCCTCGGCGACGTCGGCGTCGGCCACCGAGACCCGGCGCAGCGTGGTGCCGTTGGAGACCAGGGCGGCCTTGCCCACCGCGACGGTGACGGATCGATAGTCGGAGCCGGCGTCCTGACCGGCCACCGCCGGCGGCCGCGCCAGGCCAAACGCGACGACGCCCAGGGCGAGCGCGACCAGGCGCGCCGGCCTCCGATGCCGATGGAGGCGGCCGCGAGTCCTACTCTCGTTGGTTTTCATGCGGTTGCCTCCCTAGAAGGTGGTTTCGGTTCGCTTGTCGCCGTTGTACGTGACGATGGTGGTGCCCCGGCTGACCGGGGCCGACGAGCGGCGCGCGGTGCGCGGCGCGGGCGCCACCACGGCCGCGCCCACGAGCGTCTTGGCTTTCACGCCGTCGGTCTCGACCTCGGCCTGGTCGAGGGTATTGCGGAGCGCGAGCTGGATGCGACCCTCGGTGGACGACAGCGTCAGCGTCTCGGCCTCCTCGGGCGAGACGAGGAGCGTGATGACGGTCACCGTCTGCGGCTCTCCGTCCACGTCCCGCTTGTACTCCTGGCCGGCCGCCAGGACCTGGACGTTCTGAAGGACGAGCCGGCTGGCGGCCTCCTCCCGCTCGTTGGTCGGGTTCAGGGTCACCAGAACGTCGACGCGCGTGCCGGCCCTGATGAATCCGGCCACGCCGATGACTTCGTCGACCTTCACGCTCACCGCCCGCTTCCCCTCGGGGATCACGATCGGCAGGCCGCCGCCCTCCTCCTTCGTCGCGAGCTTCGCCGCCAGGAGAGGCTCGTTGGCCGACACGTGCTGGATCAGGCCCCGGCCGACGACCGCGTCCACCGTCCCCGCGTATCCGGGCGGCACGAATCGCGCGGGCCAGTCCACGACCTTCACGTCCGCGGAGGTGAGCACGCGACCGAGCTCGAGGTCCCGCGCGGCCACGACCACCCGGGACGACTCGCTGGCGGTCGCCGCCTTCGGGCTCAACGGCCGGTCGAGATGGTTCAGCGCGAGCCAGCCCGCGGCGCCGCCCGACACGAGCGCCATCACGAGCGCGATCCACTTCCGACGCTTCCTTCTCATCGTTCTCCTCCTGCGTGGGCGTCTATTCGTTCCGCATCGTGACGGCGGTCGACAGGCTGATCGCCCCCGGGACCGTGGATGACTCCCCGAGCAGGGAGACGACCGGGCCCAGGAACGCGAACTCGTAGGGATATTCGATCTCCACCTGGCTCGGGGTGCCGACCCCGTTCCCCTGGCCGGTGATCGTGATCGTTCCCAGCGCGGGGTCGAGCGCGGCGTCGGCGAGATAGCTCTCGATCGTCGTGCGCACGTCCGACTCCGCGTTGGTCGGAATGACCGCGGCGCGAGCGCCCTCGCGGGCCGCGTTGGTGAGGACCTGGTAGACGTTCCAGGCGCGTCCCATCTCGAAGATGCCGACCAGCAGGGCCAGCAGGATCGGCAGGACGATCGCCAGCTCGACGAGCGACTGGCCGCGCTCGCCCCGTCCCTCGGGGCGCCGCGCGAGAAGGGTGTAGCCGCTCACGCCCACCACCCGACGAGCGCGCCGAGCGCGATCGCCACCCCGTAGGGGACGGCGAGCGCGCCCGGCGTCGCGAGTGTGCGGACGGGAACGGCGCCTCTCCCCGGCAGGACCCTCCGGACGAGGGCCCGGCAGTGAGCGAGGGTCTCGCCGATCGCGCCGTGGCGGGCGGCGAGGGTGATCGCCATCGCCCCACCCGCGACCGCGGTCACCAGAAGGACGACGGGAAGGCCGTCGATTCCGACGAACGCGCCCACGGCCGCCAGCAGCTTGGCGTCCCCGCCACCGAGCCCGCCCGCCAGGACGAGGGGCAGGGCCAGCGCCAGCGCCACTCCCGCGCCGAGGACGCCGACGGCGAACGCGTCCACGCCTTCCGGAACGCGCAGAGCCAGCCCGGCCACCAGGCCGGTCAGGGTGAGCGCGTTCGGGATGCGTCGGCTCGCGACGTCGGTCGCGACGGCGGCCGCCACCAGGGCGACGAGAAGGAGGGTCTGGAGCGCGTCGGTCATGGGCCCGATCTTCGTGCGAGGGGAAAGAGTGGATCGGGGCCCGCTCCCCCGAGACGAACCCCGATCCTTTGTCGCGGCCTGAACGGGCGCTCCGGTTAGCCGAGCGCCGCAGCGATGTTTTCGAAGACGGTCATGATGTTCCCGCCCAGCAGGGTGACCGCCGCGATCACCACGATGGCGATCAACGCGATCAGCAGGGCGTACTCGGCGAGGTCCTGACCGGCCTCGTCGTTCCACAGGGCGTTCCAGAGTAGTGCCAGCATTGCGTTTCCTCCCCGGCGCTCAGGCCGCGTTGGGGTGTCTGAGATCAGCTGAACGGCAACGTGGCGACGATGTCGTTGTACATCGCCACGAGCGCGTCGCCGAACAGGGCGACGGCGCCCACCACGACGAGCGCGATGAGCCCGATCAGGATCGCGTATTCCGCGAGGTCCTGACCGTCCTCGTTCCGCCGATCTCCCGGCGCGTCCCGCGACGGGGTGCAGTCCTGGATCTCGAGCGGAGCTCGCTGGCTCATCGTTTCCTCGTTCGGAGGTCGTGATGTCTGCCGGTGACCGCGGGAAGAAGGAGCATCGGCCGTACCGAACCGGCCGGGCCCGATCGAGAGGTCGGGCCGGGTCGAAGAGGCGATTTGGAGCCGCGAGCGGGCGGGCGGGAAGAGGCGGCGAGATCGCATCGGAAGGACGTTGCCGCGACGGAAAGGGTCTTCCATCGGCGAGGAACTTCGGTACCGATCCGGCGTCGGCCGACGGGAGCGGACGCGGGGGCATGGCTCCGTCGAAGATCCTGCGTCCTTCCGTGCAACCGGCTCGGAGCACTGTACTTAGGAGACTTTTGGACGGTATTCTGCCGATCCGGCTTGCATTCTGCCGGCTTCGGGGTGCCACGGGAGGGTCCAAGGGGCGCGTCGGGCTGCGCGGCGGCGGCCGCTCAGGCCTCGATCTCGTACCGTTTGACCTTGTTGAGGAGGGACTTGTAGCTGATCTCGAGGTCGGCGGCTGCCCGCTTCTTGTTCCACTTCGCCGCCTGGAGCGCGCGTTCGATCGCCTGCGACTCGATCCGGGCGACTACCCGGGCCACCATCTGCTTGAGGGGCAGGCCGGAGTCGAGGATCTCCTCATCGGTGGAGCCACCCGGTCCTTTCTTGCTGCCCAGCTCCTCGCGGATCGTTTCCTCGTCTTCGATCACCAGGAAGCGCCGGATCACCCGCTCGAGCTCGCGGACGTTGCCCGGCCAGCGGTACCCCTGCAGGAACTTGACGAACCCGGTCCGCAGGACGCGGATCTTCGAACCGTAGAACGTGCCGTACTTCTGAAGGATGTGGTTGGCGAGCAGCGGGACGTCCTCCGGACGGTCGCGCAGCGGCGGGACCTCGATCCGAACGGCTCCACCGACCGCCCCCCACTCCTTCTCGAGCTTGTCGAGCGCGGAGTTTCCTAGCGACGGCTGCTCGCAGGAGAGGACGAACCGCGGCTCCGAGCCGTCCGCGGCGCGCTGACGCTTCCACTCGCGCAGCCGCTCGCTCAGCTCTGCGGGAAGGGATTCGATGCCGTGGATGTAGAGGGTGCCCCCGCCGACCGCCTCGAGCTTGCCGCCGTCACCGCCGTCGAACAGCTCCCTTTCGATCGCGGCGCTCGGGATCGCGTAGCAGTTGAGCGAGGCGAGGGGACGCGAGGCCCGACTCGAGAGATCGTGGATCCCGCGGGCGAGGATCTCCTTGCCGACGCCGCGCTCGCCGCACAGCACCACGGTCAGCGAAGTATCGGCCACCTGGCCGAGGCGCTCGCGCGCGGCGATCACGCGCTCGTCGACGCTCAGCAGGAAGTTCGGATGACCGCCGATCTCCCAGTAGGCGGACGCCGGGGGGTCGGGGCTACCGTCCGTTCGCGCGGGGGATGCGGGCTCGGCAGTCACGGCGCGGCTAGACAATGCAATCCCCGTACCACCTGAACTCCCGGGGGCGATCAGCGGATCAGCGGGGGCCGCGCGACAACAGGACGTCGGCGTGGCGATCGGCTTCGAAGGCTCCCAGAAACTCTCGTCCCGCGGTCGGGCGACCGCCGAAGAGGTGCAGTGCTCCGGCCACGAACGCGCTATCGGGATCCCCGTCCGCGGCTCGCCGGAGGGAAGCCTCCAGGACCGTCACGAGGCGCGCCTCGTCCCCCCACAGCCGACTCCACCCCAGGTCCAGCGGCAGCCAGGCCGGCCATCGGTCGACGCTCTGGCGCCACGCCTGGGCGGCGGCCGCGTCCTCCCCCATTCCGGCGAGCGCCGCACCCAGGCCCAGGTATCCGTGGGGCAGCTCGGGCGCGGCGACGGTCGCCCTCCGATACGCCGTGGCCGCGTCCAGCTCGCGGCCTTCGAGCATCGCGCGGTCGCCCCGGCGGATCCACCCCGCCGCCTCGGCGATGCGGCCGTCCTTCCTCAGCGCGGTCCATGCCGAACGATACCGGTCGAAGATCCACCCGTCGTAGGCGTACAGACCCCATGGAGAGAAGAACGGGTGCGGCTCCACCCTGGGGACGAGCCCGGCCGCCGCGAACCAGCTCGACCAACGGTCGACGCCGTACGCGTGGGCCGGTCCGATCCCGATCCAGTGCGGCTGCCACCTCGCCGCGACTTCCATCCACGCGGTCGGGAGCACGGCCGCACGAGCGCGGGCTGCGTCGGCGGTGGCGGCCCGGCTGGAGGCCTCGGGGAGAGGCATGACGCCCTCCTCGAGGGACTTCTCCCGGGTCTCTCGCTCGACCTCGCTCGATCCGATCGCCGGGCTCAGCGGCCGCACGTCCTGGGCGATCGCCGGGACCCGCGGGAATCCCACGAGCCCGAGCGCCACGACTGCGATCCAGGTCTTTGGCATCCCCCGACCTCCGCTCCTATCTTAGGTTGCCCATGTGTCCCCTTCCACTCCTTCCCGTCCTCGCGGCGCTCGTCGCGTCGCTCGCGACGGGATGCGGAGGGGTCGAGGAGGACCGACCCCAGCCGGATCCCGAAGACGCCGGGGAAGAGATCGCGACGATCCCGTTCGCCGAGCGTGGCCTGGCCCGAGACGATTTCCTCCTCGTCTCGGGGGCGGGCGATACGATGCGCTTCACCACCGTGGCCGGAGACGGGCCGCGAATCCGCCTCGTTCGCACCCTCCGGACGCCGAGCGGCACCGACAGCATCGCGGCGCTGATCGACGCCCGCACCAAGGAACCGGTCGCCTCCTACCAGCGCCGATTCGCCGACGACGGCGACGTCATCGTCGCCCACGTCTCGTACGGGACCGGCTTCGAAGGCCAGGCCCGGCTCAGGCTGACCACCCCCCGGGGATCGGGAAGCGAGAACCTTCGAACTCCCTCTCCGGTCCTCGACGCCGCTCAGCTCCCCCAGACCTTCTCCGCGCTCGACTTCTCGCGCCCCGACACCATCTCGTTCAACTACGTCGCTCCCTTCGAGAAGAGGGCGCTGGCCGCGCGCGTCGAGATCGGCGGCCTCGACACCCTCCGCATCGATGATGGAGCGATTCCGGCCCATCGGATCACGATCCGGGTCTCGGGCCTGGTCGAGCGCGCGTGGTTCGCCGCTCCACCCGGCGGTTTCCGCCTGCTGCGGTACGAGGAGTCGACGCGCGGCGTGACGTGGAGCCGCCCTTCGGCTCCCGAATGACCTCGCTTCGTCGAGCCGCCGCGGCCCTCGTGGTCGCCGCCACTCTCGCCTCGCCGGGGCCGCTGCCGGCCCAGCAGAGGGCTCCCGCGTCGCTGGTCGCCGCCGCGCGGGCGGTGACCCTGGAAATCGCCGGACTGCGGGGCCTCGCCGTCCGCGAGCCGGTCGACTTTCGAGTGAGCGACCGGGCGACGATCCGCGCGTACGCCCGCGCCTCCCTGGAGCGCGAGATGCCCGCGGGGCGATGGGCCGCTTACGAGGCGCTTCTCTCGCACACCGGGCTCGTCCCCGACACGGTGGAGCTCTCCGACCTCGTCCTCTCGCTCTACACCGAACAGATCGCGGGCTACTACGATCCGGCCAGGAAAACGTTCTATCTGGCGGATTGGTTGCCCCGACTCCTCCAACGGGCGGTGGTCGCGCACGAGGCCACCCATGCGCTGCAGGATCAGCACTTCGATCTGGATCGCTGGCTGAGCGAGCTCTCGCCGACGGAGGACGGGGCGCTCGCGCGCGCCGCCGTCGCGGAAGGGGACGCCATGGCCACGATGCTCGCCTACCTGCTGGTCCCGACGGGAGCCTCGCTGGACGACCTCCCGGGGGTGGGCGAGCTGCTGCGTCGGAACGCCGGGGCGAGCCGGGCGGCGTTTCCGACGTTCGACGCGGCGCCCCGGGCGCTCCAACGGCTGCTCCTCTTCCCGTACGTGGAGGGAGCGGACTTCGTCCTCGCATCGCGGCGGCGCGGGGGCTGGAGGGCGGTCGATCGACTCTACCGGGAGCCGCCGGAATCCAGCGAGCAGATCCTCCATCCCGAGCTCTACTGGGAGACCCGGGACGACCCGCGGGCGGTGGAACCACCCACCGGCGCGCCCGGGGACTCGCTCCTGACGTCGGGGTCGTGGGGCGAGTTCGGCCTCTCTCTCGTGCTCGAGGCCGCGCTGGAGGATTCCACCGACGCCCGCGAGGCCGCCCGCGGCTGGGACGGCGATCGCTACGCCTTGTGGCGCGCCCCGGACGGAGCGCTCGCCTATCGCTGGTCGCTGGTCTGGGACTCGACGGATGCGGCCGAGCGCTTCGCCGAAGCCTACGCCCGGGCGACCGTAGCTCGCTTCCCCGGGTCCGCTCGCTTCACGACCGGAGAGGGACGCTTCGAGTTCGAGGGGTCGGGGCGGGCCCTGGACTTGACGTGGAGCGGGGACCGCGTCGAGGTTCGGGAGCACTCCGCGCCATAGTGATGTTGAACGTTCCGGGGATCTTCCGCGTCCACACGAACGAGATCAGACTCCCAGTGATGCTTCGCGTCGTACTCGCCATCGCCCTCGGCCTGACGCCGGCTCTCGCCGCGCCCGCGCCGGCACTCGGCCAGAGAGCTCCGGCCGACACCGTCGCGCTGTCGCTCCAGGAGGCGCTCGACCTCGGCCTGCGGCGCAACCCGCAGGTCCATCAGGCCGCCGCCGATCGGGCGGCCGTGGGCGCGGGGTTGTGGGAAGCGTGGGGGACCCTCCTGCCGCAGGTGAGCGCGCAGGGGCAGATCCAGCGCAGTCAGCAGGGCGCCTTCGTTCTGGCAGGCACGGAATTCCAGAGCCCCACGACCTACACGGGCGCCTTCCAGTGGGACCTGACCCATTCGCTGCTCGACAGCGGTCGGGATCTCTTTCGCATCAAGGAGGCTCGGGCGGAGGTGGATGGCGCGCTCGCTCGCTATGACGAGACGGCGCTCGAGACCGCCTCCGACGTCAAGACCCAGTACCTGAGCGTCCGGCGTCAGGAGGCTCTCGTCCGGCAGGCCGAGCGCGAGATCGATCGCCGCGAGGGGCACCTCCGTCTGGCCGAAGGGCGCTACGAGGTCGGGGCGGTGACGCGCTCCGACGTCCTCCAGGCGCGGCTGTCGGTGACCCAGGGCGAGGTGGCCCTGCTCCAGGCGCTCCAGGATGCCGAGGAGGCCCGTCTCGCGCTCCGGCGGCTTCTGGGGGGATCGCTGCCCGGCGGGCCGCTCGCCCTCACGTCCGACTTCACCGTCTTCGAGCCCGAGTACGAACCCGACGCGCTCGTCGCCCGCGCGCTGGGAGACCACCCGGGCCTGCGGGAGAGCCGGGCCGCCCAGCGGGCCGGCGAGGCTCAGGTTTGGATCGCCCGCTCGAGCTACCTTCCCACGTTCCAGTTCCAGTACTCGCTCGCCCGATCGGTAGTCGACACGGTGGAGTTCTCCTTCAGCGACTGGAACGATCGTGACTTCTGGGTCGTCAGCATGAGCTGGCCGCTGTTCGGTCGCTTTGAGCGATACCATCAGACGAGCCGGGCGAGTGCCAACCTCCGGACGGCGAAGGAAGAGGAGCGCGCCCGAGCGCTCCAGATCGAGGAGCAGGTCCGGGTGGCTCACTCCAGGCTCCACACCGCCTATGCCACGTACGAGGCCAACGTCACCGCGTTCGAGCTCGCGCGAGAGGATCTCCGGCTCGGCGAGGCGCGGTACGAGACGGGCACGGGTTCGTTCGTCGACCTCCTCGACGCCCGGGTCCGGGCGGCGGAGGCCGAGACGAACCTGATCGCCTCCACCTACGACTTCCACATCGCGCTGGTCGACCTGGAACGGGCCACCGGGAGGGAGCTGATGCCCGAAGGAGCCGTCCGGTGAACCGCAAGAGGTGGCTGCTGATCGGCGGGGCGGGCCTCGTCGTGATCCTGATCGTCGTCAGCGTCCTGACGAGCCGGGAGAGCGGGATCACGGTCGAGTACGAGGAGGTCACGCACCACGACCTGACCGCGATCGTCAGCGCCAGCGGCGAGATCGAGCCGAAGCAGTCGGTCTCGATCAGCGCCACCACCCCCGGGGAGGTGGTTCGAATCGGCGTCACCGAAGGCCAGCGCGTGAACAAAGGGGACTTCCTGCTGCAACTCGATCCCGTCAACGTCGCGGCCGGCGCCAGCGGTCAGGCGGCCGCGCTCGAGGCCGCCCGCGCGGAGCTGGAATCGGCGCGCGCCCAGGCGGAGTACGCCCGTCAGGAGTACGGGCGCCGAAACGCGCTCGCCGAGCGTGACCTGATCCCTCGCTCGGAACTGGACGCCGCCCTCGCCGAGCTCAGGGCCCGCGAGGCGGCCGTCGCCGCGGCGCGGAATCGGGTCGGGCAGGCGGAGGCGTCGCTGCGCAGCGCGCGCCACGACCTCGCCCGGGTCACGATCAGGAGCCCGATCGACGGCGTCGTCACCCGGGTCAACGTCGAGGAGGGGGAGGTGGCGATGATCGGCACCATGAACCAGCCGGGGACGGTGCTCCTGTCGATCGCCGACCTGGGGGTGATGGAGGCGACCGTCGAGGTGGACGAGACGGACGTGGTCAGCATCGACACCGGCCAACCCGCACGGGTAACCGTGGACGCTTTCCCGGATACGACCTTCCAGGGGACGGTGACGGAAGTGGCGACGAGCCCCAAGGTCCAGCCGACCGCGTCCGGCCCTGGCGGGGCCGGCGCGACCGATTTCGAGGTCACGATCACCCTAGAGGGAACACTGCCGGCGGCTCGATCGGGCCTCTCGGCCTCGGCCGAGATCGTCACCGCCACCCGGGAGAACGCGCTCGTGATCCCGATCCAGTCGCTGGTCGTCCGCCCGGTGGCCGAGGACACGGCATCGGGGGGCGTGGTCGAGAGGGAAGGGGTCTTCGTGGTGCGGGACGGCAGGGCGCATTTCGTCCCGGTGAAGGTGGGGATCGCCGGGGACCGCTTCTTCGAGGTCGAGCGCGGTCTCGAGGAGGGCGCCCGGGTCGTCAGCGGCCCGTATCAGGCGCTCCGTGATCTGCGGGACGGCCAGATCGTCGAGGCCGAGGAGGCCGAGCGCGAGGGTCCACTGTCGGCGCGGAGGGGGTCGTCGTGAACGACTCCCGGCCGATCATCCAGGTCCGCGGGCTGACGAAGATCTACCGGATGGGCGGCGAGGAGATCCACGCCCTGGACGGCGTCGACCTCGACATCGAGCGGAACGAATACGTTGCCATCATGGGCCCCTCGGGCTCCGGCAAGTCGACGCTCATGAACCTGATCGGCTGCCTCGATACCCCGACCGCGGGCGACTACTGGTTGAACGAACGGAAGGCGAGCGAGCTGGACGACGACGAGCTGGCGCGAGTCCGCAACCGTGAGATCGGTTTCGTCTTCCAGACCTTCAACCTGCTGCCCCGCGCCACCGCTCTCCACAACGTCGAGTTGCCGCTCGTCTACGCGGGGATCTCCCGTGAGGAGCGGTTGGAGCGGGCCCGCGCCGCGCTGGAGGCCGTCGACCTGATCGACCGCGCCGACCACAAGCCGAGCGAGCTCTCCGGCGGTCAGCGTCAGCGGGTGGCGATCGCCCGCGCGCTGGTGAACCGCCCGTCCATCCTCCTGGCCGACGAGCCGACCGGGAATCTCGACTCGAAGACGAGCGAGGAGATCATGGTGGTCTTCGAGAGCCTCCACGCGGGCGGGAACACGATCCTGCTGGTCACCCACGAGCGCGACATCGCGGGCCACGCGCAACGCCAGATCCACCTGCTGGATGGAAAGATCGAGACGGATACGGCCGCCTCCCCCGCGCCCGCGACCCACTAGACATCCGCCGGCCAACGACTCGCGGCCGACGTCCGGGGACGGTAAATTCCCGCCATGATGCGAGATACGTGGACCGAGATCGAGCCGGGAACCCGCGTCGTCGTGGCGATGAGCGGCGGGGTGGACTCCAGCGTCGCCGCCGCGATCCTCGCCGAGCGGGGATGCGAGGTGATCGGCGTCACCATGAAGAACTTCTGCTATTCGGCGGTCCCCGAGGAGCATGCCGATGCCGCGTGTTGCTCGCTGGAGGCGATCGAAGACGCCCGTTCGGTGGCCCGCGAGGTCGGCTTCGTCCATCACGTCCTCGACTTCGAGGGGCCGTTCCGCGAGGCCGTCCTGGACCCCTTCGTGGCCGAGTACGCCGCCGGGCGGACCCCCAACCCGTGCGTCCGATGCAACCGGTACGTCCGCTTCCCGCGGTTGTGGACGAAGGCCCGGCTGCTGGGCGCCGAGTTCGTGGCCACCGGGCACTATGCCCGGGCGATCCGCGGCGCCGACGGAGCGGTCGAGCTCCTCCGGCCCGCCGATCGCGCCAAGGATCAGACGTTCTACCTGTGGGGGCTGACCCGGCCGCTCCTCGAGCGCGCGCTCTTCCCGCTCGGCGACGCCACGAAGGAGGAGGTGCGCGAGAAGGCGCGCGGGCTGGGCCTCCGGGTGGCCGGAAAGGTGGAGAGCCAGGACATCTGTTTCATCCCCGACGGAGACCTGGCCGGCTTCCTCACGCGCCGCGTGGCCGAGCGGGCGGATCTCGCCGCCGAGCGCTTCGGGCCTGGACCGATCGTGGACGAATCCGGCGCCGTCGTCGGCGAACACTCCGGCAGCGGCTTCTTCACGGTCGGACAGCGCCGCGGTCTCGGCCTCGCCGGGTTCGACGAGCCGCGCTACGTCACCGCGATCGAGGAACGCAATACCCTGGTCGTGGGCCCCGAGGACGATCTCTTCCGGGACGGACTGGTGGCCGAGGAGGTCAACTGGCTGAGCGACCGGCCGAAGGACCCGTTCCGCGCGGAGGCCCAGGTGCGTTACCGCTCCGAGCCGGTCGACGCGGGGATCGAGCCGGGGGAAGGACGGGAGGCCACCGTACGCTTCGACGAGCCCGTCCGCGCGATCGCCCCCGGCCAGTCGGTCGTGTTCTACGACGGGGAGCGGGTTCTGGGCGGGGGCACGATCGCGCGCGCCATCGACTGAGACTCACCCGCTCGTCGGACCGGGTCGCCCCCTCTCCGGGACCGCGTTCCCGGAGAACCCGCCGACGGCTCTCCGTGATCGAGCGGCTTCGTCTCACTGCACCGCTTCCCCCCTACGCTTGGTCCGGATGATCACCACGCCGCCGCCCGGCTGGCCGAACTCCATCTGGCCGGCGTAGCTGATGATGACCGCGACCTCCTCGATCTCGCCGTAGCTGCCGTTGTCGGCGGGGACGAAGGAGTCGTCCCCGAACAGCTCGAGGAGGCGCGCGGCTTCCGGTCCGTCCTCATCCATGTGAAGCAGCGTGTCCACGATCCGCTTTGACGTGCCGTCGCCGTAGACCTCGGCCGTGTCGATCCAGTTCATCCCCGCGTCCAGCGCGGCGCGGATGGTCGCGATCACGTCCTCGGCGGATTCGTTGGGGCCATAGTCGTCGCCCCCCGCCTCCCACGCGCCGAACCCGACCACGGACAGCTCCGGTCCCTCGCGTCCCAGCCGCTTGGTCTTCATGCTGAGGTTGTACCCGCGGCGGGAACGATCCACGCGGGAAGAGATCCGGGGCGGACCCGGTTCCCGTTG
>JAHWKZ010000020.1 GCA_019347645.1 Gemmatimonadota bacterium
TGGAACGACCACCGCTCCATGTCGTCGTAGAAGTCGGCCAGGTAGGGGTTTCCCTCGACGTGCTCGTAGTACGGCCGCCAGGCGAAGCGCTCGGCGAGTAGCCCGGTCAGCGTCGACTTCCCGCTGCCGATGTTGCCGGCCACCGCGCAGAAGACCTTCACCGAGCGCCCCCGCTCGCCAGATCGAGCTCCCGCTGCCCGGCCTCGATCGCGGCCGTCTTGTGGTCGATCCAGGCGGTCACCGCCGCGTAGTCCGCGTCGCTGCCGACGAAGTCCAGCTCGGAGACGTCGACCGCCAGGAGACGCCCTCCCTCCCAGGCCTCGAAGTGCCGGTCGTAGGCCCGGTTCAGCCGCTCGACGTAATCCCGCGTGATTTCGCGCTCGAACGGCCGGTTGCGGGCCCGGATCCGGTCCATCAGGACGTCGGTGTCGGCCTTGAGATAGACGGTCAGATCGGGCTCGGGCGTCTCCGGGGCCAGGGCCTCGAAGAGCCGCTCCCAGATCGCGTAGTCGCGTCCCGAGAGCGTCAGTCGAGCGAAGATCCGGTTCTTGTCGAAGCGATAGTCGCTGAGGATCGGCCCCTCGCCCACCTCGAGCGTCTCGACGAGCCGTCGCTGCTGTCGGAAGCGCGCCAGGAGGAAGAACATCTCGGTGTCGAAGGCGTAGCGCTCCATGTCCTTGTAGAAACCGCCGGTCAGGAACGGGTTCTCCTCGACCATCTCGAGGAACCGCGTGCCGCCCCGCTCGGCCGCCAGGCGATGCACGAGGGACGTCTTGCCGACGCCGATCACCCCCTCGACGGCGAGATAGCGGACGTGTTCGGAGGCGGCGGAATCCACGGCCGGCGGGCCCTACGGCTTGGGGTCGAAGATGGTCGAGGAACGAGATATCGTAGATCGCAGGCGGCAGGGTGTCAACGCGATCATCGCGCGGAGTCTACCCGAAAACAACCCGAAAATCAATCGAGTGGACGTGGTGGCGGTTGGGGCTGACTACGCTAAGGGACAATGAACTCAAAAGATCATAATCGGTCATTGGCTATTTCTTTAATGCTACATAGTATCTACCGCCTCCAGAGAAGATTAAATCAGCGCCCACGACGGGACGTCTGCTGAAGAAAAGATGTTCACCAAGCGGACTCAATGTCTGGAGAATCTGTCCGGTAATGACCTCTAGGCGGTATAGATACCCCCCGATATCCGCCACATACAGAACGTTTCCATCGAGCACGGGGGCATCTCTGGCGGAGCCCCTTAGAGATGACTGCCAACGGAGAGCCCCTGACGCAAGGTCGAATGAGATACACTCCGTTGTTCGAGTGCAGGTGTATCCGGACGGGGGATCAAGAATGACGGACGCATCGAAGGCCGTGTTGAATCGGCGAATCCAAACGACCTCACCGGTCTCGGACCTTAAGGAAACCAGGTGGCCGCACTGGTCTCCGAAGAATAGAAGGCCATCCTCGTATGCTGGAGGTCCAGCGATTCCTCCTTCATGACAAAGTCTTTTACCCTGCTCGTCGGTATCCGGCACTTCATAGCGCCAAGATTCTTCCCCGGAGGACTTGCTTAAGCAGGTGACCATGCCCTGGGGCGTCTCTGAGAATCTTGCGTCAGAAGAAACACATACCATGTCTGATGCTTCGATTACGCCTCTCGGCCGAGGATGTACCGTCGTATGCCACTGTATGGTCCCAGTCAGACGGTCAAGCGAATAGATCTCGCCAGCCCCCGAGCTCGCGTAGACGCTGGTTTGTCCAAGAGCAACCGCACTGCCAGGATACGCGGGTCCGAAAGCAGGGAACAAGTCCGTGATCCATATCTCTCTCCCCGAACTGGCACTATAGGCGAAGACCTTACCTCCCGATTGCCCATATACCACGCCACCATCGACGGCAAGAGAGGCGGTCGAAATCCGTTCCCCCATTGTGGGGAGCGCTTTCCAGACCGGCAGTCCTGATTCTTGTGACAGTGCAATCAGCGTATCGGCAACGGCTATATAGACTCGATCATGGTCTCCGGCAGGATCACCCAGAAAGAGATTCTCAGCTGGATATCGCCAGACAGTTAAGTCTTCGACTGTTCCTGCCGGCCCGCTCTCACATCCAGAATTAGAGAACGCTGTGAGAGCAGCGATGACTCCAATTCCAAGCCTATTTGACAACAGTAAGAGTCACCGATGGAAGGGTTGCTGGCAGTGCACCAGATGGTGCCGTTAATGGCAACTCGAAGAATAACATATCCTCCGCCGGGAGTTCAGAGTGAGAATTGATACGGTCCAAACGAACAACCACATTAGTTGCATTAGCCTGGATCATTTCAAGTCTATATCCATTGAGTAAAACATTTTTGCGCAACTCTCCAATATTTAACCTGATGCACCTCCCTTAATTGCTACAACGTCGTATCAGTCGGCTAACATAATCCCGCCGGGCCGGCTGACCGCGATCACGGCGGCCCGCGTGGATGCCGGCTCGAGGGGCCACCATGTACAGTCGCCCTTCCACCTCATGCGAAATTCGCCCGTCCCGGCTGATTGCGGACCCTCTTGCCCGTCCCTACCTTCCGCGGCCGATGACGACCGTCCCCGACGCCGCGACGCCCCGCACCGAGGATCCCGTCCTCCGGTTTGGCCACAGCCCGGATCCCGACGACGCCTTCATGTTCTATGGTCTGGCGAAGGGGGCGGTGACGATTCCCAGCCCCTCGGGGGCTCCCTACGCCGTCGAGCACGTCCTCGCGGACATCCAGACGCTGAACGAGATGGCGCGGGCGGGCGAGCTCGAAGTCACCGCGATCAGCGCGCACGCCTATCCGGAGGTGGCCGACAAGTACTGGATCCTGCACTGCGGCGCCTCGATGGGGATCGGATACGGACCGATCGTCGTCGCCCGACCCGACGGACCCGAGTCGGTGGCCGCGCTAGAGGGGAAGACGCTCGCGATCCCGGGGCGGCTGACCACCGCATGGCTGGTCGCGCAGCTCTTCCTCCCCGAGATCGAGCCGGAGGTCGTGATGTTCGACGAGATCCCGGGGGCGGTCGCCGCGGGCGAGGTCGACGCGGGGTTGGTCATCCACGAGGGGCAGATCACCTACGCCGACCAGGGGCTGGTCAAGCTCGTCGATCTGGGCGAGGCCTGGCGGGAGGAGACGGATCTCCCGCTGCCGCTCGGCCTCGACGTCGTCCGCCGCGACCTCGGCCGGCAGTCTGCCGAAGCCGTGGCTCGCGGGCTCCACGACTCGATCGCCTACGCCTTCGAGAACGAGGACGACGCGGTCGCCTACGCGCTCGACTTCGGCCGCGGCCTCGACACCGAGCGCGCGCGCCGGTTCGTTAAGATGTACGTCAACGACTACACGCTGGACATGGGCGAGGAGGGCGCGCGCGCGCTGGAGACCCTGTTCGCGAGGGGCGCCGGGGCGGGGCTGATCCGGCCGGTGGAAGATATCGAATGGATCGGCTCCTCGTCCCGGGGGTAACCTCCAGGAGAGATTTCCCGATGCTCACAGGAGGTCCCATGCGATTCATCCGTTCGTTCGCCCCCCTTCTGATCGCCGCCGTGCCTGCCGCATGCGCCACCGCCGAGGAGCGAGCCGACGTGCCGCCGGGCGAGACCCGGCCGGCCGGCGACCGCGTCCCGGCGGATGCCGACATGCTACCCATCGAGACCCTCTACGATGGCGTCGACTCCGGGATCGAGGACTCCCGCCGGGTCACCATCCGGAGCGACTCCGCCTGGGGCGCGTTCTGGAGCGAGTTGCACCGCGGGCAGGGCAGCCTCGAACCGGCTCCACCGGAGGTGGATTTCGACCGCTCGGTTGTCGTGGCCGCCACCGCCGGTCAGAAGCCGACCGGCGGCCACGCGATCGACATCGAGGGCGTGCTGGCGAACGGGGACGGGGTCTGGGTTAGCGTGCGGAAGACCACCCCCGGGGAAGGGTGCGTAGTCACGCAAGCCCTCACCGCCCCGGCCGTCGTCGTGAAGGCGCCCAAGCGGGACGGTCCGGTCAAGTTCATCGACCACTCCAGGACCCGGGACTGCTGACGCGGGGTCCTCGGCGGGACCGCCCGGAGGCGTCAAGGCTCCCGCGTCACGCCTGACCGCGGTCGAGGAGCTGGAGGAACGTGACCCTGGGCTCCCCCACCACCCCCGCGTCGTCCATCCGGCGGCGCCACTCGGTGGAAGCAAAGACGTCGCGGGCGACGCCGATCTCGTCCCAACCGAAGAGGATCGTGAGGTCGTTCGAGTCGTGCTCGCGACGGTAGAGGTCGAAGGATTTCTCGCCTCGCTCGCGACGCCAGCCCAGGGCGTCCTCGAACGCGCTCTTGAACTGGTTGTAGTCCTCCACCTGGAGGCGGACCAGCACGTGGATCACGGCGTCCTCCCTTCTCCTGTCCGAATTAAGACCCGCCGAAGCCGGTCTTTCACCGGTCGACGGCGCTCATGTCCGGATACCGGTCCCCGGCGGCCGCGCCCGGCGGCGCGATCTCGGCGATTCGTCGCAGCTCCTCCTCCGTCAGCGTCAGGTCCAGAGCGGCCACGTTCTCCTCGAGGTGCTCAAGGCTCGTCGTCCCCGGGATCGGCGCGATGTCGTCACCCCGGCGGAGGAGCCACGCCAGCGCGAGTTGCGCCGGTGTAGCGCTCTTCGATCGGGCGAGCGCCTCGACGTGGTTCACGAGCTCGAGGTTGCGCTCGAAGTTCTCCCCTTGGAAGCGGGGCGAGTCGCGCCGCCAGTCGCCTTCGGGGAGGTCGTCGAAGGACTGGAAGCGACCGGTCAGGAACCCCCGGCCGAGAGGGCTGTACGCCACGAAGCCGATCCCCAGCTCCCGACAGGTCGGCAGGATCTCCTCCTCGGGGAAGCGGCTCCAGAGCGAGTATTCGGTCTGGAGCGCGGTGATCGGGTGGACCGCGTTGGCCCGACGGATCGTCTCCGGGGCCGCCTCGGAGAGCCCGAGGTGGCGGACCTTTCCGGCCTCCACGAGCCCGGCCATCGCGCCCACCGTCTCCTCGATCGGCACCTCCGGATCGACGCGGTGCTGGTAGTACAGGTCGATCGCCTCGACCCCCAGCCGCCGCAACGACGCATCGCACGCCTCGCGGACGTACTCGGGGCGGCCGTCGATCGCGCGCGATCCGCCGTCCCGCCGGACCCCGAACTTCGTCGCCAGGACGACCTCGTCCCGGTGGTCTTCGATCGCCTTTCCGACCAGCCGCTCGTTGTCGTGAGGGCCGTACATGTCGGCGGTGTCCAGGAGCGTGACGCCGAGATCGATCGCCCGCCGGATCGTGGCCAGGCCGTCCTCCTCGTCCGGCGCGCCGTAGAACTCGCTCATGCCCATGCAACCGAGCCCGAGCTCGGACACCTCGAGCCGGCCGCCCAGCGTCCGCGTCTCCATGGTCAGACGGTTCCGGGTTCGACGATCGGGAGCGCTTCGGGATCCAGCCGGCCGGCGCGCCGCGGGGCGTGAACGGCGAGGCCGTCCAGCGGGCTCTCGGGGAGCCGTTCGTAGAGGGTGGTCCGCTGCACGGGGGTGAAGCCGGCCTCGCGGATCAGGGTGCGGATCTCTCCGACGTCGGTGGTATTGACGAACGCCGCCTCGGCGTGGACGGACTCCTCGAACAGTGTTCCCCCGAAGTCGTCGGCGCCCCAGTGGAGGGCGACCTGCCCGGTCTTCTTCCCCTCGCTGAACCACGACGCCTGGACGTGGTCGACGTTGTCGAGGTAGAGCCGGGAGACGGCGATCGCGCGCAGGTAGGCGGCCGGTCCCTCCTGGACCGGCTTCACCTTCTCGAGCGGGGTGTTGCCGGGCTTGAACGACCACGGGATGAAGGCGGTGAAGGAGCCGGGCGTCTCCGCCCGGGTCGCCTCGGAGAGCGCCAGCGAGCGGTCCTGTAGCGCGCGCACCGCGTCCAGGTGCTCGACCCGCTCGGCGGCGGTCTCGATCGATCCGTACATCATCGTGGCCGTCGTCCGGAAGCCCACCCGGTGGGCGATCTCGTGGACCTCGAGCCAGGCCTCGGGGCCGCCCTTCCGGATGCCGAGCTTCTTCCGGACGCGCGGCGCCAGGATCTCCGCGCCGCCGCCGGGGATCGACCGCTGACCGGCGTCCCACAGCGCTTCGAGCACCGACTGGAGGCTCTCGCCGGAGACCTCGGCCATCGCCTGGATCTCCACCGCGCTCCAGTAGTGGGGTGTCACCCGCGGGAACCGCGCGACCGTCTCGCGCACCACGTCGAGGTAGTACTCGAGCGGCAACTTTCGGTTGACTCCGCCCTGCAGCAGCACCGTCGTCGCCCCCTGCTCCACCGCCCAGGCGACCTTCTCGAGCACCTCGTCGACGGAGTGCGTGTACGCGTCGGCGTCGCCCTCGTGCCGGTAGAAGGCGCAGAAGACGCAGTCGACGTCGCAGACGTTGGTGTAGTTGGGATTCGAGTCGAGGACGTAGGTGACGTCGCGCTCGGGGTGGCGGCGGAACCGCTCGCCGTTCGCCAGCTCCCCGAGCTCGACGAGCGGCGCCTGACTCCACAGCCACTCCCCCTCGGCGAGGGACAGCCGCTCGCGCGCGTCGAGCTTCTTCCGGATCGATTCCAGCATAGGATCCTCAATGTCGCGGACGCGACCCGTCGCGTCCAACGGCCCCGTCTATCGCCGGCCCTCGAACAGCGCGAGGTACTTCGCGTACCCCTCCGCCTCCAGCCGGTCGAGCGGCACGAAGCGGAGCGCCGCCGAATTCATGCACCACCGCTTCCCGGTCGGGGGAGGCCCGTCGTCGAAGACGTGCCCGAGATGGGAGTCGGCGGCTCTCGAGCGGACCTCGGTCCGGCGAACGATCAGCTTCCAGTCGTCCTTCAGGTAGACGTTGTCCGGTTCGAGCGGGCGCCAGAAGCTCGGCCAGCCGGTTCCCGACTCGTACTTGTGGATCGAGGCGAACAGGGGCTCGCCGCTGACGACGTCGACGTAGATCCCGGGCTCCTTGCTGTCCCAGTAGGCGTTCCGGAAGGGGGGCTCGGTGTCGTCCTCCTGGGTGACCGCGTACTGAAGGGGGGTCAGCGTCCCGCGGAGGACGGAATCGGCCGGCCTCGCGGTCCCGATCGTCGGATCCTGCGGGCGGGCCTCGTTCGGGGAACAGGCGAGGCTCGCCACGCAGAGCGACGCGACGAAGGCGAACGGAAAAATCGTCTGGGTCATGGGCGGCCTCTTCTCGATGGGCGTGACATCGCTCTCGTCTTTATGATACGCCTCGAAAGGACGAGGGATCCAGGCGTCCGAGAGGGTCGCGGTCTCCAGGGGGAACATCGCGGCCGTCGCCTCAGTATCTTGGTGGGAGGGATTTCCTTGACGCGACGCGACAGCCCACTCTTTCCCGTCCTCCTGGCGGGTCTCCTCGCCCTGACCGCCTGCGGGGGCGAGGACCCCTCCGCCCGTGCGGAACCCGTCCCGTCCCCCGCCGACCCATCGCTGCCCGACACGCTCGCCGCCGCCACCTTCGCGGGCGGCTGCTTCTGGTGCGTGGAGGAGGCGTTCGACGCCGTGGAGGGCGTCGTCTCGACGACCTCCGGCTACACGGGCGGCCGGGTCGAGGACCCGACGTACGAGCAGGTCTCCGCCGGCGGCACCGGCCACGCCGAGACGGTCCGGATCGTCTACGACCCCGACCTCGTGACGTACGAGCGGCTCCTCGAGGTCTTCTGGCGGAACGTCGATCCCACCGACCCCGGGGGCCAGTTCTGCGACCGGGGCGACTCGTACCGCTCCGCGATCTTCGTCCACGACGCCGGGCAGCGCCGTCTCGCGGAGGCGTCGAAGCGCCGGCTCGAGCAAACCAGGCCGTTCGACGAACCGATCGTCACCCCGATCGTGGACGCCGGCCCCTTCTGGCCCGCCGAGGAATACCACCAGGACTACCACCGGCGGAACCCGATCCGGTACAAGCTCTACAAGTGGAACTGCGGCCGGGAGCGACGGCTCGACGAGGTGTGGGGCGAGGAGACCTAGGGTATCTTGGCGCCGCCGAATCCCGAGCCGCGAGGAGCCGCCGTGCCGAGCCCTGAATCCGACATCGAGGAGATCGTGCACCGGGAGACCCGGGCCTGGGACGACGGCGACGTCGATCTCCTCCTGACCGTCTTCCATCCCGACATGGTGTGGCCCTGGCCGCCCGACGCCGCCGCCCACGATCCGATCGAGTGGGTGTGGGGCATGGGCCGCTTCGACCGCGTCCGCTGGCGCGCGGTCTGGCAGGAGCTCTTCGACACCCACGAGCTCATCCACAACCGTCGGGTGATCCGCCGGATCGAGGTGACGCCGCAGGCCGACGGCGCCTTCGCCGTCGTCGACGTGGACACCCTGTGGCGTGACACCGAAGGCCGGGAGAGCCGCTGGCGGGGACGCGCCTGCAAGGTGTACGCGAAGGTCGACGGCGAGTGGAAGATGACGATGCACACCGGGCTCCTCGACTACGGCGCCCGTCCCGGCTGACGCCGTGCAGATTGTCGACGCCGGGATGATCGCCTTCGCCGCCTGGCACGCGCTGAAGGGAAGGATCGACTGGCCCCTCGTCTACCAGGTCCCGCGGATGCTCCGCCCCCTGGTCGAGGCGGCGGAGGACACCTACGTCCTGTGCTGGAACGGCGCCCGCCTCTGGAAGCGCGAGCGGTGGCCGGCCTACCGCGATCGGCCGGAGATCTGGGAGGAGGCGGACCGCGAGGACTTCGATCGCATGCTCGAGACGCTGACCGCGCTCGGCGTCGTCCAGTACCGGACCGAGCACCTCGAGGCCGACGAGGCGATCGCCGCCCTCGTCCACCGCTTCGAAGGCGAGGAGGAGCTCGTGATTCGTTCCGACGACAAGGACTTCATGCAGCTCCTCTCGGGCTCCACCCGGATGGAGGGGCGGGTGCGAGGCACGGTGCGATTCACCGACGTCAAGGAGATCCTCGGCGTCACCCCCGCCTACGCCGCCGACTACCTGGCCCTGTCCGGGGACCAGGCGGATGGAATCCCCCGGATCGTCCCACCGAAGAAGGCCCGCGAGCTGATCGATTCCCGCGGCCACGTCCGCGACTGGATCGATCGCGACCTGCGGATCGACGCGGCGACGAAGCGGACGATCGAGGCGAGTCGGGACCAGATCCGGCTGAACCTCGAGCTCGTCGACCTCTCCCAGGCCGCGGTCGAGGAGCACGGGGCGCCCGGGGATCCGCTCCTCGACGGGAGGGGGGATCTCGGCCGCGCCCGCGAGATCGGCGAGCGGACGGACGTCTCGTGGCTGACGGCGGACGACCTGTCCCAGGCCTACGGAGCGGTCCGGGCCTGGGGGGAGAGGACACGCGAGCGGCTGGAGATCTGAGCTACCGGGTCGGGTCGACGACCTGCCCCACGAAGAGGATCGTCCCGCTGAACCGCTCTCGGATCGCGAAGAGGTACGGGCGATCGGCGATCACCGTGGGCGGCAAGCTGGTGGGACCGGCCACGATCGTGACGGCCGCCGCCTCGGTCCCCTCCTCGTCCACCTTCACGAACGTCTTCTGCTTCACGATATCGATCCAGAAGGGATCCGAGCTCAACCGCCCGAAGTCGGCCGCGGGGGTGAACGCGACCCCCATCCCCATGGCGGCCAGGTCGTCGACCAGGTTCCGCTCGTACTCGAGCTCGAGCCGGGGGAGCCGGACCTCCACCTCGCCGTCTCCCTCGATTCGCCCGACCAGCTCCTCCCACGCCGCGGCGTCGAGCCCGGCCACCAGGTCGTCCAGGCCGTCGACTTCGCGCGGGACCACGACGACCATCGTGAACGCGCCCCCACCGTACGGGAGCTCCACGACGCCTTTCTCCTCGTCGATGTAGCCCGGGAACTTCTCGTCATGGAACATCATCGGGACCCGGCGGGTGGAGCCGTCGGCCAGATGGAACGTCGCCTCGCGCGTCCGTTCAGGATCGAACGCCTCGGTCCAGGCGCCCTTGAAGTAGAGCGCGTTCATCAGGATCAGGACCCAGGCGGGATCGATCCGGTCGAGCATCGAAGGGATCCGCCCCCGGGTCTTCTCCGAGGCCCAGCCGTTGATCGTGGAGAGCGCGGCCGGGCTCGTGAAGTCGAGCGCCTCGACCTCGGCGTCGAAGAACTCCCGGTTGGTCTCGACGAAGTCCGGCTCGATGGTGAACCCTTCGCGGTACCAGATCGCGTTGGCGATCATCGTGGTGACCGTGGGGTCGAGGCCCAGGATCAGGTCGATCAGGTCGCGATACGACTGGCCGATCTCGTCCAGGGTCAGCGTCCCGAAGCCGAGCACCTCCCGCATCGCCTCCAGGGTGGCCCCGTCGGCGCCGTTCATCGTCATCCCCAGCGCCATCGAGACGCTCAGCGGCGAGACGAACACATTGGCCCCCGGCTCGTCGGCGGCGATCCGACCGAAGAGGCGGAACGTGAAGTCGTTGGCGGCGTCGACGACGAGTTGTTCCTGTGCGGTCAGATCACGCGGGAGCCCCTGGATCTCGCGCGGGCCGGCGGGTCCCTCGCCGCAGGAGACCAGCAGCACGGAAGCGGCGAAGGCGACGAGGAGACGGGATGGCATGGAAAGACCTCCTGCGGCGAAGTCGAAAGACGGACACCCGGTCGGCCGATCCGGTCGACCACGCGACCGGCCTCTATATCCGTGAACGCGGGCCGTCGGGCCACGGTTCAATACACCTGTACGATCCCCGCTTGATCCCTGGCTCCCCGTCGGTACGATTACGGGGCCCGTGCGCAGGTCGGAGCATCCACCTCGTCTGGAGGCGTCCATGGTCTTCCCTCTCGGGGACGACGATTCGAAGCTGCGGATCACCCCCTACGTGACGTTTCTCCTCGTCGCGGCGAACGTCCTCGTCTTCGTGCTCGAGCTCGCCCAGGGCGACATCGAGCGGTTCTTCCGCACGTGGGCGGTGATCCCGGTCGAGTACGGCCGGGCCACCGACCTCGCCCCCACCCATGCGGGGCCGTTCTGGATCACGACCCTCACGTCGATGTTCATGCACGGGGGATGGCTGCACCTGGGCGGCAACATGCTGTTCCTGTGGATCTTCGGCGACAACGTCGAAGGCGCCATGGGGCACGCCAAGTTCCTGCTGTTCTACCTCGTCTGTGGTGTCCTCGCCGCCGGGGCCCAGATCGTCCTGGACCTCTCCAGCGAGATCCCGAGCCTCGGGGCCTCCGGCGCGATCAGCGGGGTCCTCGGCGCCTACCTGGTCCTGTTCCCGAAGCAGCGGGTCCGGGTGCTGATCGGCCGGGCGATCACGCACATGCCGGCGTTCATCGTCATCGGCCTGTGGATCGTCCTCCAGTTCGTCAACGGGGTCGGCCAGCTGGCTCGAACGGAGCAGACGGGCGGCGTCGCCTACGCCGCCCACGTCGGCGGCTTCGTGGCTGGCTTGGTCCTCGTCTGGGTGTTCCGCGGCCGGCGGCCGGGACCCGCCTGACCTGTGTCTCGCCACCCGTGACCCACCCCCCCGTCCTGGCGATCGTGAACCCGACCTCGGGATCCGAGGATCCCCGGGCCGTCCCCCGACGCGTGGCGCGAGCGCTCGAGGCGCGGGGCGTGAGCGCGCGGATCCTGGTCGTCGGCCGCGACGGGAATCTGCCCGCGCTCGCCCGCCGCGCCGCCGAGGAGCGAGCCGAGGTCGTTGTGGCCGCCGGCGGGGATGGAACCGTCAGCGCCATGGGGGGCGCGATCGCGGGCTCGGATTCGTGCCTGGCGGTCCTCCCCCTGGGAACGCTCAACCACTTCGCGGGGGACCTCGGCATCCCCCTCGAGCTGGACGACGCCGCCGCCGTCGTCGCCGGCGGCCGGGTCGCGAACGTCGACATCGGCGAGGTGAACGGCCGGCCGTTCCTCAACAACGCGAGCCTCGGGCTCTATCCCCACATCGTCGAGGAGCGGCTCCATCAGCAGAGGGTGGGTCACGCGAAGTGGTCGGCGCTGCTGTGGGCCACGTTCAAGGTCGTCCTCCGGCGCCACCCGCACCTGCACGTCCGGATCGAGGCGGAGGATCGCGAGATCGAGGCGAAGACCCAGTTCGTCTTCGTCGGGAACAACGAGTACCGGATCTCGGGAGCCCACCTCGGCGACCGGGACCGGCTCGACCGCGGGCGCCTCTCGGTCTACCTGTCGGAGCGGAGCGGCCGGCTGGAGCTCCTCGAGCTGGTCGTGCGCGCGCTCTTCGGACGGCTCGCGTCGGCGCCCGCATTCCGGGAGTTCACGAGCACCCGCCTGGTGGTCGACACCCGCCGCCACCGGATCCGGGTGGCGCTCGACGGCGAAGTCGAGACCCTGGAGCCGCCGCTCGAGTACCGCATCCGGCCGCGGGCGCTGCGCGTCGTGGTGCCGGACGGCGAAGCCGACTGAGACGTGCGGACGCTCGTCCACCTCTCCGACCTCCACTTCGGGAGGATCGACCCTGACACGACCGATCCGCTCGTCGAGATGGTCCGCGAGATCGAGCCGGACCTGGTGGCGATCTCGGGCGACCTCACCCAGCGGGCCCGGGACGGGCAGTTCCGGGCGGCCCGGGCGTTCCTCGACCGGCTCCCGGAGCCGCGGATCGTCGTCCCCGGCAACCACGACGTGCCGCTGTGGGACGTCGTCGCCCGCTTCCTGCGCCCGCTGGAGGGATGGCGGCGCCACATCGGCGAGGATCTCGCTCCCTTCTGGCGCGACGACGAGATCGCCGTGGCCGGCGTCAACACCGCCCGGTCGCTGACCTGGAAGGGCGGGCGGATCAACCGTGAGCAGGTCGACGCGCTCGTGACTCGCTTCCGCCGGCTGCCCGAGGCGATCACCTCGATCGTCGTCGCCCACCATCCCTTCGACCTCCCGCCGGGCCACGCCCCGCGCGATCTGGTGGGACGATCGCGGATGGCCATGGAAGCGCTGGCCCCGTGCGGCGTCGACCTCCTCCTCACCGGTCACCTCCACGTCCAGCACGTCGGCCACACCGCCGAGCGGTATCGGGTGGCGGACCACTCCGCGGTCGTGGTCCAGGCGGGCACGGCGACCTCGACCCGCGGGCGCGGCGAGCCGAACTCGTTCAACGTGATCCGGATCGACGACCCGGTCCTCGAGGTCGAGCCCCACGTCTGGCGCCCCGGCGAGACCGCCTTCGGGCCGTTCGACGAGGCGCCCCGACGGCGGTTCGTGCGGGAGGGGAGGATCTGGCGGCTGGAGGAGTGATCCGCCGACCCGGCTGAGCCGCCTAGACCCGCGCGTCCTCGTACTCCTGGATATCGTGCTCCGCCAGCAGGTCCCGGAAGCGGGCGAGGCCCTCCCGCTCGAGGGCGCCCAGTCGGTAGGTGAAGTGGCCCAGGTAGGCGCGCAGGGTCTCGGCGTCGCCCAGCGTATCGGCCCGGCTTGCCGCGATCTCCGGGATCCGCTCCACACCCACCGCCAGGCTGCCGGTCAGGAACCCGGAGAACCGCTCCCGCTCCCGCCGGGCGACGGCCGACCGGACGACCCACACGGCGAAGACGAACGGCAGCGCCTGCCAGGTCCACCACTCGGCGGCGAGATCCACCGTCCGACTCCATCCTTCTCGCTCGGGGTCGGCGACCGCCGCCAGCGCGCGGTCGCCGATCAGCAGCAGCGCGTCGACCGTCTCCCGGGGCTCGCCCTCGATCTCCGCTTCCGGAACCCAGGTCGGCTCGATCTCCCAGTACGCCGTCGCCAGGAGCTCCAGGAGGCGCTTGGAGGTCGACGACTCGCCGGTGATCCCGATCCGCGCGCCGTAGAGCTCCCGCGGCCGTCGGTGGGACAGGAGGACGACGGAGCGGACGTGCTCCGCCGCCGCCACGCCCATGGACGGGGTCACGAGGTCGAAGGTGCCGTCCACGGTGAAGAAGTCCGCCACCGCCATGAGTCCGGCGTCGATGACCCCGTCGCGGGCCGCCTGTCCCAGCTTCCGGGGCACCATCTCGACGACCTCGAACGGCGGGTCCTCGCCCCAACCGGCGTAGAACGGCTCGGCGTTCAGATAGGGGATCTTCGCGACTTTCATCGAGGGCGGGGGCGGCCTCGCCGGATCAGTCCCAGATCCGGATCTCCCGGTAGAGGGCATCCCGCTCCACGGGGACTTTCCCGGCCGCGCGGATCATGCGCGTGAGCGTCTCCCGCGCGTGCCCGGCGGCGCTGTCGGCCAGCGCCATGTGGGCGATCTTCTCGTCCCCGATCGTCCCGTCGAGGTCGGTGGCGCCGAAGGCGAGGGCGATCTCGGCCGTCTGCTCGCCGAGCATCACCCAGTAGGCCTTCACGTGCGGGACGTTGTCGAAGAGGAGCCGGCTCATGGCGATGGTCCGCAGGTCCTCCATGGCGGAGGCCTGACGCTCGACCAGGTTCGTGGTCCCGGTCTGGTACTCGAGCGGGATGAACGCCTGGAAGCCGCCGGTCCGGTCCTGCTGCTCGCGGAGCTTCAGCACGTGGTCGACCCGCTCCTCGTGCGTCTCGATGTGGCCGTAGAGGAGCGTGCAGTTGGTGGGGATCCCCATCCGGTGGGCGGCATCGTGGACGGCGAACCACTCGCGCTCACCGATCTTGTGCGGGTAGAGCTCCTCCTTCACACGCTGGCTGAAGACCTCGGCGCCCCCGCCCGGCAAGGCGTCGAGCCCGGCCTCCACCATGTCCTCGAGAACCGCCTCGATCGACTTGCCTCCGATCTTCGCGAAGAAATCGATCTCGACCGCGGTCCACGCCTTGATCGTCAGGCTCGGGCTCTTCTCGCGGATCCGGCGGACGATCTCCACGTACTTGTCGTATCCCCACTTCGGGTGCAACCCGCCCACGATGTGGATCTCGGTGATGTCGTCGGTGACGTGGGCGAGGATCTCGTCCCACCCCATCTCGTAGGCCCTGGGATCGTTCCGCGGACGCGCCGCGAAGTCGCAGAAGGCGCAGTCGAGCACGCAGACGTTGGTGGGGTTGAGCTGGCGGTTCAGGGTGAAGTACACGCGGTCGCCGTGGCGACGCCGCGCGACGAGGTCGGCCATCCGGCCCAGCGCCGGCAGGTCGAGCGTCCGCAGGATGGCGAGACCGTCCTCCCGGTCGAGGCGCTCGCCGGCGGTGACCTTCTCCCAGACCGATTCGAGCGCCGGGTCCCGGAAGGCGACCTCCGGGGTCTCGACCATCGAGGGGTCGAGGGTGACGTCGACGCGCGGGGGATCGGTGGCGAGGGGGGCCATGAGGCGGACGAAGTTCGCCCGTCGGGTATCGGAAATCAACCGCCGCTCCCGCCGAGCGCTCAGCCCTCCTCGACGAGGGGCTCGTACTCCGGGTAGCGCTTCACGAACGTCCGCACGTAGGAGCACGAGGGTACGACCCGCAGGCCGTTCTCCTTCGCCCAGTCGAAGCCGCGGCTCACGATCTCCGCGGCGACTCCCCCGCCACGCGCTTCCTCGGGCACGTACGTGCTGTGGAAGTCGACGACGCCCCCGTCCCTCCGGTAGTCGAGTCGGGCCTCGCCTCCCGTCACCTCGGCCCGGAACCGCCGGCGCTTCTCGTCGTGCAGGATCTCGAGCGACATGCCGGGACCTAGCCCGTGAGCCTCCGGTACTCGGGCTTCTCCTCGAGGACGTGCTGGACGAACGAGCAGGTGGGGACGACGCGGTATCCCTGCTCGCTCGCCCAGTCGAGGGCGTGGGTCACCAACCGCTCGCCGATTCCCCGCCCGCGCGCCTCCTCGGGCACGAAGGTACTCTCGTATTCGATCGTGCCGGAGTCCTTCTTCGAGTATTCGAGCGTCGCCTCGCCCGCCTCGGTGGAAGCGACGAAACGGCCGTCCTCGCGTCGGATGTCGAGCTTCATGACCATTCCTCCTCGGGGTCGTTTTTCTGGAGCCTCACGTTCGACGATAGCCGGTGATCGCCCGCGGTTCTGTCTCATTGGTTACGGGGAGCGAGGGCGCCGGATTCCGTAGGAGCCCCACCGCTCGTCGACCTTACGGACCGCGGCCGGGTCGGGCTCGATGGGATCCGGATACCCCGGCTTCCAGGTGGCGTCGATCGCCATCCGTCCGGCGTACCTCGGCCAGGCTCCATCCAGCCGGCTCGAGGTGAACACCACGTCGCGCGCGGCGTCGAATCGGGTGAAGATCCCCCAGATCAGCATCGTCCGGTCGTCCAGCGAGACGTCGTCGGAGACGACCGCCACCCATTTGATCCGGCCGAGCCGGGGGCTGGCGGCGAGCTCTTCGGCGACCTTCCGTCCGGTCCGGCCGTCGCGGTCGCGGACCCGGACCACGAGGAGCGTATCGGCCAGGACCCGCCAGTCGGCGATGGCGTCGTGGGTCCGGCCGGGTTCGTCGAACGGGGCGTCGGCGCCGCCCGGCAGCTCGGACAGGCCCGCGTCCCCGGGTCCGGGGGCGGGCGGGGCGTCCCCGGCGATCCCGCCCGCCCCCCTCGTGCAGTCGAGGACCAGCTTCGAGCCCAGGTTCATGGTGAACGAGGTGAAGTCGAGCGTGTCCTGGGGGACGCCGGGGATCAGCAGGGCGTCGTCGACCGCCGACCAGTTCCGGCGGAAGGCGTCGAGGACCGCGTCCCAGTCGTCGGCGGGGACGTCGTCGTCGACCAGGATCGCCACCTTGGTCAACGCCAGCTGGCCCTGCCCCATCAGCGACAGCGCCGCCTTCGCCGCCTCCTTGAGCTCCGGTGGGCCCGCGGAGTCCGGGAAGCCCTGGGCCCGGGTCACCGCGTCGTGGGGCCTTGGCTGGCGGGGGGGTTGCCGGGTGGCCGGGGGGGGGGGGGGGGGCGCCGGGGGG
>JAHWKZ010000021.1 GCA_019347645.1 Gemmatimonadota bacterium
GGAGAGGCCCTGAGCCGGTCGATCGGGGTCGATCCGGACCCCGAGCCGGTCGAAGAGGTGGCGTGCTTCGGCGCGCATGGCGGCCCGGTCGATCCGGCGCCAGCTCCCGAGGGGCTGGCGGCCCATGAAGAGGTTCTCGAGGACGGAGAGATCGGGGAACAGGGTCGGTTCCTGATAGATGACGGCGATGCCGTGCGCCTTGGCCTCGGCAGTCGAGCCGAAGTCGACGTCGCTCCCGTCGAACCGGAGTTCACCGGAGTCCCGGTGGTAGAGGCCGGACACGATCTTCACCAGCGTCGACTTGCCCGCTCCGTTCGGGCCGAGGAGGCCGGTGACCCCCCGGCCGATGTCGAGGCTGACCCCGTCGAGGGCGATGGTGCGGCCGTAGTGCTTGTGGAGATCCAGCTGGCGAAGGCAGGACGCTGGCACGATGCTCTCCTCAGTTCAGGACGTCGAAGGTGTCGCGACGCCGGAGGGGCACCGCCAGGGCGGCGACGGCGAGGAAGGTGAGGGCGATGCCACCACGCAAGCGCCGCGACCCCTGGACCAGCTGGCCGCCTTCGCCGCCGCCGCGGGACCCGTCCACCGGCCATGCCACGGTGCCGACCACCGCGACAGCCAGGCAGGCGAGCACGAGCGAACCCACGACGAGGACGGCGGCGATCTCGCCCCCGATCCCGCCGATCTTCGGCGCCTCGTGGACGATCACGGCCTTCCCCGTCTTCGCGACCGATTCCTTGATCGTCGGGGTATCGAGCGGCAGCAGGGTCCGGAGGTCGATCACCTCGACCTCGATCCCGTCCTCGGCGAGCCGCTCGGCCGCCGTCATCGCCAGGTGATGGGTGTAGCCGAAGGAGATCGCCGTCACGTCGCGCCCCTCACGGGCCACGTGCGCCTCGCCGATCGCGGTCACGAACTCCTCGTCCTCGGGAAGTTCGTCCTTGATCGAGCGGTACAGCTTCTTGTGCTCCCAGTACAGGACCGGGTCCTCGCTGCGGATCGCCGCCCTCAGCAGCCCCGCGGCGTCGCGGACGGTGGAGGGGGCCACCATGACGAGGCCGGGGACGTTCATGAACCACGCCTCGTTGGACTGCGAGTGGAAGACGCCCCCGCCCACGCCGCCGCCGTACGGGGTGCGGATCGTCACCGGCATCGAGTACGTCCCGTTGGTCCGCCACCGGAAGCGGGCGAGCTGCTGGACGATCTGGTCGAACGCCGGGGAGATGAAGTCGGCGAACTGGATCTCCGGCAGCGGTCGGCATCCGACCATCGCGGCGCCGACGGTCATTCCCGCGATCAGCGACTCGGAGATCGGGCTGTCGATCACCCGCTCGGGGCCGAACTCCTGAAGCAGCCCGCGGGTGGCCTTGAAGACGCCGCCGTAGATCCCGATATCCTCGCCGATCAGGAAGGTCGTCGCGTCCCGCGCCATCTCCTCGTGGAGCGTTCGATTGATGGCTTCGATGTAGGAGAGGCTCGCCACGGCTACCTCCCCGCGCGGACGTCGAAACCCGGGTAGGACTCGGCGTAGACTTCGGAGAGGAACGTCTCGGCACCGGGCTTAGCGGACGACTCGGCGAAGTCGACCGCCGTCTCGATCTCCTCCTCCACGCGCTCGACGACCCCGCCGAGCGTCTCGTCGTCGAGGAGCCCTTCGTCCTCGAGCCAGGCGGAGAAGCGCGGCAGCGGGTCCTTCGCCATCCACGCCTCGACCTCGTCGTCGGAGCGGTAGTCCGCCGGATCGATGTCGGAGTGGCCGAACCAGCGGTAGGTCTTCATCTCGATCAGGGTCGGCCCCTCACCCGAGCGGGCGCGTTCGAGGGCGGCCCGGGTGGCGTTCCAGACAGCCAACACGTCGTTGCCGTCGATCGAAACCCCGGGAAAACCGAACGCCTTCGCGCGGTCGCTCAGGTTCTCGAGCGCGCTGGTGAGGTGGAGCGGCAGCGACTCGGCCCACAGGTTGTTCTGGATCACGTAGACGATCGGCAGCCGGTGGACACCGGCGAAGTTGCACCCCTCGTGGAAGTCGCCGTGAGCGGTCGCCCCGTCGCCGCCGAAGGCGGCCGCGACGTTGTCCTTCCCGAGCATCTTGTATCCGAACGCCGCGCCGGTGGCCGCGATCCAGTTCATCATGATCGAGGTCGCCGGCTGCATGACGCCGTAGTCCGGGTGCCAGTAATGGCACGCCGTGTACCGGCCGCCGTCGGGCGAGTCGACACGGTTGTAGACCTGCGCGGTCAGGAACTTCAGCGGCACGCCCTTGCCCACCGCCGCTCCGAGGTCGCGATGGGAGGGCCCCACGAAATCGTCCCGCTTCATCTGATAGGTCAGGACGGCGTCGCACGCCTCCTGGCCGATCTGGGAGTAGTACGTCCCCTCGAACCGCCCCTGGCGAAAGAGCTTCCGCATCCGGGCGTCGAAGAGCCGCAGCTTCACGAGCCGTTCGAAGAGCTCCAGCTTCTGCTCGTCGGAGCACCCTTCCATGGCGCCGGAGAGGCGGTACTTGTCGGGGAAGTCGCGGGTGACGTCGATCGCCAGGCTCTCGCGGCGGCGCTGCTCGCTCAGGAAATCGCCCTTCGAACCCTCGGCGGGGGCGGCCGCGACGTCCTCGGTCTCGTACTCCCCCTCCTGGGCGCTCTCGGGCGCCTCCTCGGCGAGCGTCGCTTCGGTGTCGGCGGCGGGAGGCGCCTCTTCCTTCCCGCGTCGCCTCCTGTTCGTCTCCTCGGTCATCGAACCTCGTTCGGAATTGGGATTCTGCGGGTCGGTGGGCTCAGATCGCGGCCGATTCCGCGGCGCCGCTGGCCGCGGGGGTCGGGTCGCCGTGGGCGAGCCGGCTCTTCAGCAGCTGACGGTCGGCGCGGTAGCTGGATCGGACCAGCGGCCCCGCCTCGACGTGGGCGAACCCCATGGCCTCGCCGATCCGGGCGAGGCGCGCGAACTCGTCGGGATGGACGTACCGGGCGACCTCCAGGTGCCACTCCGACGGCCGCAGGTATTGGCCGAGGGTGAGGATGTCCACGCCCCGCTCCACGAGGTCGCGCATGACCGCGACGACCTCGTCCGGCTCCTCGCCCAGACCGAGCATCATCCCGGTCTTGGTCACGGCGGTGGGCGACCATCGACGGGCCCGCTTCAACAGCTCGAGGGAGGTGGCGTAGACGCCTCCGCCACGCGCCACGCGGTAGAGGCGGGGTACGGTCTCGACGTTGTGATTGATCACGTCCGGGCGCGCGTCGATCACGGCGCGCAGGGCGTAGGGATTCCCTTGGAAATCGGGGATCAGGACCTCCACCGAGGTCCCGGGGGAACGGCGACGGATCTCCCGGATCGACTCGGCGAAGATCGAGGCCCCGCCGTCGGAGAGGTCGTCGCGGTCGACCGAGGTGATGACCACGTAGGCGAGCCCCATCCGGACGACCGCCTCGGCGAGCCGCGCCGGCTCCTCGCGGTCCAGCTCGGTGGGCATCCCCTTGTTCACCGCGCAGTAGCGGCACCCGCGGGTGCAGACGTCGCCGAGGATCATGAACGTGGCGGTGCCGTGGCCCCAGCACTCGCCGATGTTCGGGCAGCGGGCCTCCTCGCATACGGTGTGGAGGCCCTCGCTCTTCACCACGTCCTTGACGGCGACGTATTGCGGTCCGCCGCCGGCGCGGATCTTCAACCACTCGGGTTTGCGGCGCCGGACCCGGCCCTCGATCGCCGTGGTCGTCACGAGCGCGCCTCCGCCGGATGAAAGACGTCGCCGAACGACTCCTCGAGCGCGACCTCGACGTCGCCACGATGGAGGGGCCGGCCGAGCAGTTCCTCCATCGACGTGACCGGCCGGTCGGCGATTCCGCACGGGACGATCAGGTCGAAGTAGGACAGATCGGTGTCGACGTTGAGCGCGAAACCGTGGTGGGCGATCCAGCGGGAGACACGGATGCCGATCGCGGCCACCTTGGCGCCGCCGGACCACACCCCCGTCAAGCCGGCGATCCGCCCGGCTTCGATCCCGAAGCGGTCGAGCGCGAGCACGACCGTCTCCTCGACGTCCCGCATGTAGCGGTGCAGGTCCCGGCCGCGCCCGGTGAGGTCCACGATCGGATAGCCGACGATCTGGCCGGGCCCGTGGAAGGTGACGTCGCCGCCGCGATCGGTGTGGACGAGATCCACGCCCCGGGCCGCCAGCGCCTCGGCCGTGACCAGGACGTGAGCCTGGCCGCCGCCCCGGCCGACGGTCACCACCGGGGGATGGGAGAGCAGCAGCAGGGTGTCGGGGATGCGCCCCTCGGCGCGCTCGACCACCAGCCGGCGCTGGAGGTCCCACGCCGCGCGGTAGGGCAAGCGGCCGAGCCGCCGGACGGCGAAGCGCCCGGCGCCGGAACTCTCGCGCGGGCGGGCTCGATCGATGACGGGGCTCGTCGACACGGATCCTCTCCCTCGGTTGCGTCGGGCCGCCCCTCGCGTCGTGCCGGCGGCCGGGGAGCGAGAAGGTATCCCGAGGTCGCGAAGGGACGCAACCGACGGCAGGAGATGGTTCGTCTCCGTACTTTCTGCGTGGGAGTCCCTCCGGCGGCGCGGTCCGAACGGTCTCACGCGGCGAAGCGGTCGGGCCGGAAAGCGTCGATCGCCACCGGGGGTGAGCGCCCCGAGACGAGCGCGGCGATCGTCGCCGCGGTCACGGGCGCCAGGAGGATGCCGTTGCGGAAGTGGCCGGTGGCATAGAGGAGCCCTTCGGCGTCCGGATCGGCACCCAGAACCGGCAGGTCGTCGGGGGTCCCGGGCCGCAGACCCGACCACGTCTCGAGGTCCCCACCCTCCACGAGTCCCGGGAGGAAACGGGCGGCGGCCTCCACCAGCTCCCGGACCGCGCCCTCCCGGGGCAGGTGGTCGAATCCGACCTCCTCCACCGTGGCGCCGATCAGCACCCGATCGTCGTCCCGGGGCACGCAGTAGGCGCCCGGACCGGCGACGGTGAGGCGTGGCGGGGCCGGCAGGGCGACGGCGCCGATCTGCCCGCGGACGGGCCGGACGGGCAGGACCCGCGGAAGCCCGGCGAGCCGACCGCTCCAGGCTCCGGCGGCGACGACGACCACGGGCGCCTCCACCGACCGCTCGCCGACCCTGACACCCACCACCCGCCCGCCATCGATCTCAACGGCGTCGACCGGCCTCCCGGTCTCGATCTCCACGCCCCGCACGGCGGCCGCCTCGAGCGCGGCCCTCGCCAGGGCCACGTTGTCCACGGCGTGGTCGTCGGGCAGGTGGAGCGCGGCCACCACGGCGGGGTCGAGGGCCGGCTCCACCTCCCGTGCGGCCCCGCCGTCCAGGAGCTCGGCGGCGAGCCCGATCGTCCGCTGTCTCTCGGCCACCCCGCGGAGCTCTTCCCGACCCTCCTCGTCGAGGGCCACGACCAGCGTCCCGTCGTCGCGGTACGGGATCGAGCGCCCGGACTCCGCCTCCAGAATTCGGACGAAGTCGCGATACATCGACCGGCTCGCGATCGAGAGGGCCCGCATGGAGCCCTCGGCCGCGGGTGAGGCCGCGAGGGCCCTCTCGTGACGCGCCGCCTCCATCTGGGGGGCGAGCATCCCGGCCGCCGCGCTCGTGGCGCGCCGCCCCGGCTCCTCGTCGCGCTCGAGGAGGAGAACCGCGTGTCCCTCGGCGGCCAGGGCGCGGGCGGTGGAGCACCCGATCAGGCCGCCGCCGATCACGACGATGGGGATCCGGGAGGTCGCCGGGGGAGTCACGGCTCGCAAGGTAGTACGGAGATCGGGAACACGGTGTCGCGCGCCCTCGCTCCGCGCCCTTCGGGCCCGCCCCGTTGCTCGGACAGGCTCCTAGCCCCCTCGAAGGCTCCACCGTTATACTGCAAAGCCGCATGATGGTCATCGCGAACCCGCGGGCCGGGCACGGGCGAGGCCTCCGGAATCTCGAGCGATTGCGGGAGGCGGTCCGGCGCCGCGGCGTCGACTGCGCCGTCGTGGGCACCGATCGACCCGGTCATGCCACCGAGCTGGCCCGGCGGGCCGCGGAGTCGGGGTCGCCCAGGGTGGGCGTGATGGGCGGGGACGGCACGATCTCGGAGGTGGCGAACGGACTGGTCGGCAGCCCGACGGCGATGGCCGTGCTCCCGATGGGGACCGGCAACGACGTCGCCCGGAGCCTGGGGATTCCCCGGGGCCTCGAAGAGGCTCTCGACCTCGCGGTCCACGGGCAGGCGAGACCGATCGATATCGGCCGTGAGCGCGACCGCTTCTTCGTCTCGGTCCTCGGCGTGGGCTTCCCGACGATCGTCGCCGAGGAGGCGAACGCGATCGACTGGCTCCATGGCTCTCCCGCCTTCTTCGTCGCCGTCTACAAGGCGCTCCATCGGCTCCGAGCGATCCCGCTGCGGATCGAGCTCGACGACAAGGCGATCGAAGGGGATTGCGTGGCGGTGCTGGTCCAGAACACGCCGTACACCGGGGGCGGCCTGAAGATGGCGCCGGAGGCGAAGGTGGACGACGGCGCGCTGGACGTGGTGATCGTGGAGGACATCGGGCGACTGGACCTGATGATCAACTTCCCGAGGGTCTACCGGGGCGGTCACTTCGCCCACCCCAGCTTCACCGCCCATCGCACGCGTGCCATCCGGATCGAATCGACGGAGACGCTGAGCAAGATGTTCGACGGGGACATCTGCGGCACGACGCCACTCGAGGCGGAGGTCGTGCCCGGCGGGATCCAAATGGTCCTGCCGGCGGTCGAGTAGGGGGAGGAGCCTTGGACCGGATCAGCGGGTACCTGAACGGCAGACGGATCCTCGTCACCGGGTCCACCGGCTTCCTCGGCCAGCCGCTGGTCGAGAAGATCCTGTGGGCCGCTCCGGACGTGGAGAAGATCCACGTGCTGATCCGACCGAAGCGACAGTTCGGCGGCGACGTCCAGTCCCCCCGCGAGAGGCTCGAGAAGGAGCTGTTCGCCTCCACGGTCTTCGACCGGCTGCGGTTCCGCCACGGGGAGCGCTTCGAGGCGTTCCTCCACGAGAAGCTCGAGGCGGTCGCCGGCGACATCGCGCACGAGAACCTGGGGATCGATCCCGCCGTCCGGGCCGATCTGGCTCGAACACTCGACGTGGTGGTCAACAGCGCGGCGGTGGTGTCCTTCGACGCCCCCATCGATCAGGCGCTCGAGCTCAACACGCTGGGCGCCGGCCGCGTCGCGGAGTTCGCCCGGGAGTGCGATCACGCGTTGCTGATCCACGTCTCCACCGCCTACGTCTGCGGGGCGATCGACGGACCCGTCCCGGAGACGCTCCATCACGCCGCGCCCGACGCCGCCGAACCCTGGCCCGCGCGTCGGATCGTCGACCCCGAGCGGGAGATCGACAAGATCCGCTCGCTGATCGAGGAGGTCCATGCCGAGGGCGAGAGCGGGAAGGTCCGTCGCCAGCTCGTGGCCGCCCTCGTCGAGCGGCGGAGTCGGCGCGGGGCGAAGAAGGAGCCCCGCCGCGAGACGATCGAGAACCTGAAGCAACGGTGGGTCGAGAACCGCCTGGTCGAGATCGGGATGGAGTGGGCGCGCTCCCGCGGATGGAACGACACCTACACCTACACGAAGGCGCTCGGTGAGCAGATCGTGCTGCGCCGCCGCGGCGATATTCCGGTGGCCGTCGTCCGGCCGGCGATCATCGAATCGAGCCTCCACGAGCCGAGCCCCGGCTGGCTCGACGGACTGCGGATGGCCGACCCGCTGATCGCCGCGATCGGCAAGGGCCGTCTCCGCTCGCTGCCGCTCGACCCCGACGTCACGCTCGACCTCGTGCCGGCGGACATGGTCGTGAACGCGATGCTGGCGGCGATCCCGCGCCTGGCCGAGCAGGGCGGCACGGCGATCTATCAGATCGCCACCGGCTCCCGCAACCCGGTCACGATGGCCGAGCTCCACGGCCTGATCGTCCGCTACTTCCAGACGAACCCCATGCTCGACAGAGACGGCGAGCCGATCGAGGTGAAGCCGCTCCGTTTCCCCGGCCCGCGCCGGTTCCGCGCCGAGTACGAGGCGAAGGCCAAGCCGATGGAGTGGGCCGAGCGCGTGCTGGACGCGACGATCGACCGCGGCCTGGCGAGCGCCACCGCCCAGCGGCAGCGACGGAAGATCGCCGCGGCGAAGGCGGCGATCGACAAGCTCTTCTACTACGGTGAGCTGTACGAGCCGTACCTCAACCTCGATGCCCGCTTCCGGGTCGACCGCACGATGGAGCTCCTCCAGTGGCTGACTCCCGAAGAGCGGCGGCGATACAACTTCGACGTCACCCGCCTCAACTGGCGGCACTACATGCACGTCCACATCGCCGGGGTGAAGAAGTACATCCTCAAGGCCGAGCGCGCCGGAACTCTCGAGATCGACGACGAGGTGGCGGCGCACGAGGCGTCGGTCTCGACGATCCCCGACCTCCTGGAGCGGACCGCCGACCGCCATCCCGACAAGGCGGCCCTCCGGATCCAGCGCGACGGCGAATGGCACGGCTACACGTACGCCGAGCTGCGGGCCGCGGTCCGGGCGGTGGCCGATCGGCTGCTGAGGCTGGGCCTGTCCAAGGGCGACCGCCTCGTCCTCGTCAGCGAGAATCGACCCGAGTGGGGGGTCGGGTATCTGGGCGCCGCCACGATCGGAGTCGTGGTGGTCCCGCTCGACGCCCAGACGTGGCATCGCGAGGTGTGGGCCACCGCGGAGTACACCGGAGCGAAGGCGATCGCGGTGAGCCGGGCGGTCTTCGACGCCTTCACACCCGGGGAGCTGGACGCGAACGAGGCCGCGGAGTCCCCCCGGCTGCTGCTGTGCGTGGACGAGCACGCAGAGCCGTTCGACCTCGCTCGCTACCCGCGGAGCACGAGACCCGACCTCTCGGACGAACCGGTCCGCTACCCGACGGTGGAGTCGGACGACCTGGCCTCGATCATCTTCACCACCGGCACGTCGGTGGACCCCCGGGGCGCGATGCACACCCACGCCAACTTCCTGAACAACCTCTTCGGGGTGAGCCGCTACCTGTCGGCGGACGAGGACGACGCCTTTCTCTCCGTGCTGCCGCTCTACCACGCGCTGGAGTTCACCTGCGGCTTCCTGATGCCGATCTATCGCGGCGCCACGGTGACCTACGCGCGATCGCTGAAGCCCAAGGTCCTCCTCGAGACCATGCGCGAGACCGGCACCTCGATCCTGCTCGGCGTGCCGACCCTCTTCGCGCTGATCCGCGACGACATCGAGCGGCGGGTGCTGCGCGCGAACCGGTCTCCATTGCGAACGAAGGCGATGGAGACGTCCAAGCGCCTCGCCCGCGGCTGGGAGCGCACGTGGGGCAAGAACATCGGGCGTGCCCTGTTCGCCAAGGTCCACGAGGAGCTCGGGAGCCGGCTCCGCTTCTTCGTCAGCGGCGGATCGAAGCTCGGCGAGGAGCTCTACCGCGACTTCAAGGCGCTGGGCCTGACGATCTACGAGGGATACGGCCTGACGGAGACCGCGCCCGTGCTGACCGTGAACCCGCTCTTCCAGAGCCGTCCAGGCTCGGCCGGAAAGCCCCTTCCCGGGATCGAGCTGAGGCTCTACCACACCAACCGGGAGGGCGTGGGCGAGATCATCGTCCGCACCCCCTCCCTCATGCGGGCCTACTGGGAGAATCCGGAGGCGACCGAGCGCGTGCTGGTGGACGGGTGGTTCCACACCGGCGATCTCGGATGGGTGGACGCCGACGGGTACCTCTACATCACCGGCCGGATCAAGGACGTCATCGTGACGGGCGCGGGGAAGAACGTGTATCCCATGGACCTGGAGGCGATCTATCGGGAGCTGCCGGAGATCCGCGACCTCTGCGTGGTGGGGATCAGGAGCGGCCTCACCGAGGACGTCCACGCGGCGGTGGTCCCCGATCGTGACGCGGTGGGCGCCGGCGCCGGCGAGCGGGCCCGGAAGGCCGTCCAGCGGGCGATCCATACCGTGGCCCGGGACCTCCCCAGCTATCACCGCCTCCAGCAGATCCACCTGTGGGAGGAGCCGCTGCCCCGTGACGAGAACGGATTCCCGGATCGAGCCGCCGTCCGCCGCGCGATCGAACGCCGACTGAAAGGCGTCCCCCGACGCTCCGCGGCGCGGCCACCGGCGCCGATCGGGGATCCGGAGGCCGCCGTGCGCGCCGAGCTCGCGCGCCTCTCGCGCGTCCCGCAGGAGGAGATCGGACGCGGGAGCCACCTCTACGAGGAGCTCGGGCTCGACTCGCTCCAGGCGATCGAGCTGCTGCTGTTCCTCGACCACCGGCTGGGCGTGAGCCTCGACGACGCGACCGCCGAACGGCTCCGGACGGTGGGGGAGCTGCTCGACGAGGTCCGCTCCCGGGCGGGCCTCGCGCCCTCCGCTTCGAAGGTCCGCCCGCCGACCGCGATCCGATCCGCCCGACCCTACGAGGAGCGGAGCGCCGTGGATCGCGCGCTGATGGGCGGGTTCGGGAGCGGGATCAAGACGCTCTACGACACGTGGTTCGATCTCGAGGTGCGGCGCCCGGAGAACCTGCCGGAGGCGCCCCCGTACCTGATCGCCGCCAACCACGTCAGTCACCTCGACGCCCCGGCCATCCTCTCCGCCGTCCGCGAGGCGCGAGGCAAGGAGGCGGCGCGAGCGCTCCACGTCCTCGGCGCTCGCGACTACTTCTTCGACACCGCGCTGAAGCGCTGGTTCTTCTCGACGTTCCTCAACGTCGTCCCGATCGAGCGCGAGGAGACGTCTCTGGCCGGCCTGCGGACGGTTCGTTCCATCCTCGAGGGTGGCGAGTCCGCGCTCATCTTCCCCGAGGGGACCCGCTCCCGGACCGGCGAGATCCAACCGTTCAAGCCCGGTCTCGGCCTGATTGGATGGGAGCTCGAGGTCCCGATCGTCCCGGTCCACGTCGCCGGGACCCATCACCTGCTCCCCGCCGGCCGGTCCGTGCCCCGGAAGGGGACGGTGACGGTCACGTTCGGGGCTCCGGTGAGGATGGACGAATGGAAAGCCGCGGCCGCGGATCTTCCACGCGACGCGCTGTACCGCGAGCTGGCGGCCGACGTGCGGCGGCGGGTCGTGGCCCTGAGCTCCGAGATCGGCCGCGAAAACGGTCGGCGGGCCGAGGCGCGGACCGCTCGATGACGGGCCGCCCCGCGGCCTTCTTCGACCTGGACGGGACCGTGGTGGCGAGCGACATCGTCCGGTACGGCGTGGAGATCGTCACCGCGGAGAAGAGCGGCTGGGAGCGACGTCTCTGGATCGCGGGCCTCCTCTCGAAGGTCCCCTGGTACCTCTTCCTCGACTCGTTCAGCCGAGCGGCCTTCCAGCGCGCGTTCTACCGGGTCTACGGAGGGATGACGCCCGAGGCTCTCGAGGAGCGGGCCGAGGCGATGTTCCACCACTACGTCCGGCCGCGGGTCCGGCCCGAGGCCGAGGCGCGGATCCGCCGCCACGCCGCCCGCGGCGAACCCGTCGTGTTCGTGACCGGATCGGTCGAGCCGATCGTCCTGCCCGTCGCTCGCCATCTCGGCGTGCGGCACGTCCTCGCCCCCCGGCTGGAGGTCGAGGACGGCCGGCTGACGGGGGAGCTCGCCGGGGCGCCGCTGGCCGGGAGGCGGAAGGGCGAGGCGGTGGCCGCGTGGGCGGAGGAGCACGGCGTGGACCTGGAGGTCTCGGCCGGATACGCCGACAGCGTCGACGACGTCCCCATGCTCGAGCGGGTCGGCCGCCCGGCCGTCGTCAACCCCGGCCGGCGGCTCCTCGACCTCGCGGTGGCCCGCGGATGGGAGATCCTCCGCTGGGGGCTTCCCGAGGCGGCCTGATGCTCGCGGTCCAGTACGTCCGCTCCGTCCCCCGGTTCCTGGCCGCCCGCACCCTCGGACGCGCCTGGTCGGGCCTCTACACCTCCAGAGCTTCGGTAGCGCGACTCGCCGAGGTCGACCCCCCGCCCCTGCCGGGGCCGGCGTGGGCCCGAGTGCGGCCACGCCTCTCGGGGATCTGCGGGTCCGACCTGGCCACGATCGCCGCCGAAGGGAGCCCCTACTTCGCGCCCTTCACCTCGACCCCCTTCGTGTTCGGCCACGAGGTGGTCGGCGAGGTCGAGGAGGTGGGGCCCGGCGTGGAGGCGGTGGCGGTCGGCGACCGGATCGTCCTCTCGCCCCCGCTCCACTGCGCGGTGCGGGAGATCGAGGAGCCGTGCGAGCCGTGCGCCTCCGGCGAGACCGCCCACTGCCGGAACGTGACCCGGGGGACGATCTCGGCGGGGATCCAGACCGGATACTGCCGCGACACCGGCGGCGGCTGGAGCCGCTCGCTGGTGGCCCACCAGCTCCAGCTCCACCGGGTCCCCGAGCGGGTGCCCGACGAGGCCGCCGTGCTGATCGAGCCGCTGTCGTGCTGTCTCCACGCCGTCGAGCGCGCGGAGATCGCGCCCGGCTCCACCACGCTCGTCCTCGGCTGCGGGACGATCGGGCTCCTGACGATCGTGGCGCTGGAGGTGGCGGCTCCGGAAGCGAGGGTCGTCGCGGTCGCCAAGTACGCCCACCAGCGGGAGGCCGCGCGGGCTCTCGGCGCCGAGGAGATCGTGGGGACGGGGCCGACCATGCGGGAGGCCCTGGCGACGCTGCTCGGGGCCGAGCTCCACCGCCCGGAGATCGGGCCGCCGGTCGCCGTGGGCGGCGCCGACGCCACGTTCGACTGCGTCGCTTCCGACCGCACCCTCGACGACGCGTTCCGCTTTACCCGCGCGAAGGGCACCGTTATCGTCGTCGGCATGCCCGGAGTCCCCGAGGGCGTAGACTGGACCGCGATGTGGCACAAGGAGCTCGACGTGCGCGGCACCTACACCTCGGGCGAGGACACGTTCGCCCGCGCCGTTGTCCTGGCCGCCGACCGCTCCCCGGACCTCGCGCCGCTGGTCGGGGCCGCGTTCGGCCTCGAGGCGTGGCGCGAGGCGCTCGAGACCGCGATGGAAGCGGGCTCCAGAGGCGTCACGAAGGTCGCCTTCCGGCCGTGAGCACCCCATGACGGACTCGTAGGAGCTCCATGAAGTACCTCACCTACTCCGGCAACGACCTGATCGACGTCGATCTCCCCGATGACGCGACGGTGTTCTACCCACCGCCGCCGCTGCCGGGGCTGAGGACCGAGGAGATCCCGCCCGCGCTCGACGCCGCCCTCGACGAGCCGCTCGGCATGGAGCCGCTCGCGGAGCTCGTGGGACCGGGGTCGAAGGTGCTGATCGCCTTCGACGACAACTGCCAGCCCTTCCCCCGAATGGCCAGGCCCGATATCCGCCAGACGATGATCGAGCGGCTGATCGAGCGGCTCTACCGGCTGGGCGTGGAGAAGAGCGACATCGAGCTGCGCTGCGCCGTGGCGCTCCACCGCAAGATGGAGCGGCGAGAGCTCGAGTACATGCTGGGCGAGCAGATCATGTCCGAGTTCTGGCCGGACCAGCTCGAGAACTTCGACGCCGAGGATCCCGACGACATCGTGGACCTCGGCGAGACCGATCACGGCGAGCCGGTCGAGACGTCGAAGGCGGTCGTGGAGAGCGATCTGGTCGTCTACGTGGACACCATCCAGATCCCGCTGAACGGAGGCCACAAGTCGGTCGCCGTGGGGTTCGGCACCTACCGCTCGATCGCCCCGCACCACAACCCGGCGATGACCGAGCACGTCCCGCACGTGATGCAGCCCGACGGCTCCCACATGCACGGCTCGATCGAGCGGATCAGCCGGAAGCTCATGGATCACGCCAGGATCCTGGTGATCGAGGCGGCCATGAACGGGGCGATCTATCCCCTGCACCTCGCGTGGCTCGGCAAGCCCTCCCACCGCCTCTCGGCCGCCGAACGGGTGGTGCGGAGATCGACCCCGTGGGCGATGAAGGCGCTGCCCGAGACTGCCCGCAAGAAGATCTTCCATTCGCTCGTATCGCCCTACGCGCCGCTGGCGATCCGCGCCGGCTCGATCGACGCCGTCCACGGCAAGACGATCGAAACCCTGAAGCCCCAGCTCGAGGTCGTCGCTCCCCGCCAGTACGATACCCTGGTCTTCGGCCTTCCCGATCTCTCCCCCTACGCCATCGGGGCGCGGATCAACCCCGTGCTGGTCGTCTCCGACGTGCTGGGGTACGTCTTCAACTGGTTCTGGAACCGTCCTTTCCTGAAGGAGGGGGGGGTGGTGATCATCCTCAACCCCGTCTTCGAGGTGTTCCACCCCCGCTACCACGCGGCGTACCGGCGGTTCTGGGACGAGGTGCTCCCGGAGACGAGCGATCCGTTCGAGATGAAGGAGAACTTCCAGGAGGCGTTCGCGCGGGATCCTGGCCTGGTCCACGCCTACCGCGAGAACTTCGCCCACCACGGCTTCCACCCCTTCACGGTGTGGTACTGGGCGACCTACCCGCTGCGCTACCTCTCCGACACGATCCTGGTCGGCCCCCCCGACGACCGGTCGGCGAAGCGGCTCGGCGTCTCGTGGGCCCCCTCGCTCGAGCACGCTCTCGGCATGGCGCGCGAGAAGTCGGGCGGCGACGATGTGGTGGCGCTGACGATCCCGCCGTTCATGTACCTGACGGTGGAAGGCTGAAGGCCATCCCCGGCATTTCGCGCATTTGATTCTACTCCTCCCCCTGCCCTAGTTTGGAATCGGGTCCTCTGATGCGCATCCTCACCCTCGCCCGCGCCGGAATCGCGGCGGCCGCTCTCACGCTCGCCGTGCTCGCGCCGATCCACGCCCAGGAGCGGGTGGCCGTGACCGGCCATGTCCTGCAGGAGGCAACGGGCGCGCCCGTCGACGGGGCCCTGGTGCGAATCGAGGGCCGCGACGGCGGAGCCGTGACCGACTCGACCGGCGCGTTCGAGTTCGACGGCCTGCCGCCCGGGCTGCCGGCCCTGCTCCTGGCCGACAAGGTGCTCGACCGGCTGGAGCGGGCGGGTGTGGCCACTTCTGGGGTCGAGCGGCCAAGTGGCCGCTCAACCCCCGAAATCCCGGGCGTTGAGCGGCCATCTGACCGCTCAACCCCCGGACCGGACGACCTGGGGGCGCGCTTGATGGCGCTGGTGGCCGAGGCTCGCGCGACC
>JAHWKZ010000022.1 GCA_019347645.1 Gemmatimonadota bacterium
CGACAACCCGACCAACCGGGAGATCGTGCGACGTCAGCTGTCGGCCTGGGGCATGCGGGTCGACGACCACGAGGACGGCCCCTCTGCGCTGGCTGCTGTCGACGCCGGCAGGGCGTACGACGTCGTCCTCCTCGACATGCACATGCCGGGCATGGACGGGATCGAGCTCGCCCGCGGCCTGCGCGAGCGCTCCGCGACGCGGGCCTTGCCACTGCTGCTGCTGACCTCGCTGATCGTCTTCTACGCCTACCTGGTGGAGTTCTTCATCGCGTGGTACTCGGGCAGCCCGTTCGAGCGGGCGATCTTCTGGGACCGGGTCACCGGTCAGTACGCGTGGGCCGGGTGGATCATGTACACCTGCAACTGCATCATCCCGATGGCGCTGTGGTCCAGACGGGTGCGGACGTCGTGGTTCTGGATGTTCGTCATCTCGATCTTCGTGAACATCGGGATGTGGTTCGAGCGGTTCGTGATCATCATCCAGTCGCTGGCCCACGAGTTCATCCCGTACATGTGGGACTACTACACCCCGACGTGGGTGGAGTGGGGGATCACGACCGGCTCGTTCGCGTGGTTCTTCATGTGGTTCCTCCTGTTCGTGAAGTTCCTGCCGTCGATGGCGATCGCGGAGCTGAAGGAGCTTCTGCCCCCGAGGCTCAAGCGACAGAAGGAGGAGCTGGCGGCGCGATGAGGACCCCATGCCCGTAGACCGGTTCGACGACGGCGTACGCGGCGCGTTCCTGACCCAGGAGGACGCGGCGGCGGCGGTCAACGAGCTCGAGGAGGAGGGCTTCGGCCCCGAGGCCATCACGGTGTTCTCGCCGATGCCCACCCCGCACCTCGAGGAGCTCCTGGTCCGCGGCGCCAGCCCGGTCCGGCTGTTCACCCTGATCGGCGGGTTCCTGGGGACCTGCACCGGCTTCGCGCTCACCTACTGGACGTTCTTCGCCTGGCCGCTCCACGTCGGTGGCAAGCCGGTCTCGTCGTTCCCGGTGACGGTGGTCATCATGTTCGAGCTGACCGTCCTCCTGGGCGGGCTCTTCACCCTCGCGGGGGTATTCATCTTCAGCCGGATCCCCACCTGGGGGCGCAAGCCGGGCTACCACGAACGCTTCTCCGACGACCTGTTCGGGGTGTTCGTCCATGCCGACGACGACGACACGCAATCGCGGGCGCGGACGATCCTGGACCGGATGGGAGCCGAGGGGGTCGACGATGTCGATCGATAGGTTCGTACGGGCGGCGGTCGTCACGCTCGCGCTCGTCACCGGCGGGTGCGAGTGGTTCGACACGATGAGCGATCCGGCGGACATCCAGCCCCACGAGCGCGAGCCGTGGGCGCCGCCCGAGGGGTCGGTGCCGCTCGACGGACTGCCCGAGTACACCCTCGCCGACGTCGAGGGGTTGCTGACGAATCCGGTGGAGGCCGACTCGGCGTCGACGGCGGTCGGCGCGGCGTACTACCGCGGCTTCTGTTCGGTGTGCCACGGCGTCACCGGGCTCGGAAACGGCCCGATCTCGGGCCTGTTTCCTGCGATCCCGGCCATCGCCACCGGAACGGTGGCGGGCATGAGCGACGCGTACCTGTTCGCGCTGATCACCCAGGGGCGGGGCCTGATGCCCAGCTACGAGCGGATCCCGGAGACCGCCCGCTGGGACCTCGTCAACTACCTGCGGACGATGGAGGCCGCTCCGGCGGACACCGCCGCCGCCCGAGCCTCCGGCGGCGCCTCGGCGGCCGACACCGCGGCGGGAGGCGCGCCGTGAGACGCGGCCACGACCTGCCGCAGCTCAACGTGCGGCACGTCCTCGACCGGATGGAGGAGCGTCCGGCGGGGTGGTTCTACGGTCTGGTCGTGGTGCTCGCGATCGTGGGCGTGATCGGCTTCGTGGCCGGGATGCTCTCCGATCCCCGGCGGGCGTGGACGGCGCTGACGTGGAACTGGGTCTTCTTCAGCGGCGTTTCGGTGGCCGGCGCGGTGGTCGCCGCCGCCGCGACGGCCTCCAACGGCGGGTGGATCTGGCCGATCCGCCGTTTCGCCGAGGGACTGACCGCCTTCCTGCCCGTCTCCTTCGCCCTGATGATCGTGCTGTTCTTCGGGATCGACGAGGTGTACGAGTGGGTCCATCATCCGCCGCCGAAGAAGGCGGCGTGGCTGAACCCGACCTTCTTCGTGGTCCGCGAGGTCCTGGCGGTGGGCGTGCTCTACGCCTTCGCCCTGGCGATGGTCTACTGGTCGCTCCGACCCGACCTCGGGCGGCTCCGGGACCGCGTCACCGGCTGGCGGGGAGACCTGTACGGCCGCCTGGCGGGTGGCTGGCGGGGGCTCGACGTGGAAGTGGAGCGTTCGCGCGTCGTCCGGTCCCGGCTCGCCCCCGCGGTCGCCCTGCTGTACGCGGTCCTGTGGACGGTCGTCGCCTGGGACTGGCTGATGTCGATCGATCCCCACTGGTTCTCGACGCTGTTCGGGGCGTGGATCTTCATGACCCACTTCCTGGCCGCGCTCGGTGCCACCGCCGTCCTGGCCTGCGCGATCCGGCCGTACCGGTCGTTCGCCGACGTCGTCGGCACGCGCTCGCTCCACGACATCGGGAAGTTGGTGTTCGCCTTCACGATCTTCTGGACGTACCTCTTCTTCGCGCAGTACCTGGTGATCTGGTACGGCCGGCTTCCGGAAGAGACCCACTTCGTCAAGGAGCGGCTGTGGGAGGTGTACCAGCCGATCGCCACCATCGTGCTGCTGGCCGTCTTCCTCGTCCCGTTTCTCGGCCTGCTCGGCGCGAGGCCCAAGCGGACGCCGGGGACGCTGACGGCGTTCAGCGTCGTCTCCCTGATCGGGATCTGGCTCTTCCACTTGCTGCTGATCGCGCCGAGCGTGTTCCCCGAGTTCCTGGCGTTCGGCTGGATCGAGCTCTCTGTCGGCGCCGGTCTGTTCGGGCTCTTCGCCCTGTGCTACGTTGCCTTCCTGGCCGCCTTTCCCTCGATCGCCATCGCCGCCGGCCGGCCGATGGAGGAGGAGGCCGCGGAGATGGCCGAGACCCAGGAGCCCCACGACTGATCGCCGCGCCGGCGCCGATCGCCCGCCCGCGGAGGTCGCGGGCGACCCCTTCGCCCCCCGCGTCATGAGGACCGCCCTCGTCACCGGATCGAGCCGCGGCGTCGGCCGCGCGACGGCCCTCGTTCTGACCCGGGCGGGCCTCGACGTGGTGCTGACCGCTCGAGGACGCGCGGATCTGGAAGACGCCGCCGCGGCCGTCGCCGATGCCGGTGGCGAGGGCCGGATCGAGACGTGCGACTTCGGGGATCCCGAGGCCGTCCAGGCGCTGCTCGACCGCCTGGAGGAGGACGGCGTCGCCGTCGACGTGCTCGTCAACAACGTCGGGATCGCGCGGATGGCCCGCTTCGAGGACGTCGACGACTCGGAGTGGACGGCGAACTGGGAGGTCAACGTGATGAGCGCGGTGCGGTGCGGTCGCCGGCTGATTCCGCCGATGGTCGAGCGGGGCTGGGGCCGGGTGGTCAACGTCTCCTCGAGCGCCGGGAAGCGCCCGAGCGCGAAGTGGCCGGCCTACGCCCCCACCAAGGCCGCGCTCCAGGCGCTGACGATCGTCTGGGCGGATACCTACGGGGGGACGGGGGTGACGGTGAACGCCGTCTGCCCGGGGCCGGTGAGGACGCCGATGTGGACCGCGGCGGACGGGCTGTGGCGCGAGGTCGCTCGGGAGGGGGAAGAGAAGGAGGCGGCGCTCGAGCGGGTGGGAGAGAAGCTCCCGGCGGGTCGGATGGGGGAGCCGGAGGAGGTCGCGGCGGCGATCGGGTTCCTGTGCTCGGAGGAGGCGGCGTGGGTGCATGGGGCGGTGTTGTCCGTAGACGGAGGCAACATCGGGTTCGTCGTGTAGGTCTCCTCGGCCGTTCGTGGGCGCTCCTTGGTCGGGTGGGGTTGGGGGATTAGATTCCCGCTTCTGATTCTACTTTCACCTCCGGCGATCCCATGAAGCCTCCTTCCGACAGCCGCGCGCTCCGCGCCTACACCCGGTTCGTGGCGGGGAGCACCTTCGTGCTCCTGCTGGCCGGGGGTGTGGTCACCTCGACCGGGTCCGGTCTCGCGGTGCCCGACTGGCCGCTCTCCTTCGGCCAATGGATGCCGCCCATGGAGGGCGGCGTGCTCTACGAGCACGGGCATCGGATGATCGCCGCCTTCGTCGGATCGCTGATCGTAGTCGAGGCGCTCTGGCTGTGGCGGGCGGAACCGCGGCGATGGGTCCGGAGCCTCGGCTGGATGGCTCTGGCCGGGGTGGTCGTCCAGGGGCTGCTCGGCGGGCTGACCGTCCTGCTGCGGCTGCCGACCGCGGTGTCCGTGAGCCACGCCGGGCTCGCCGATCTCGTCTTCGGGCTGACCGTGGCGATCGCGGTGGTCACCTCGAGGAGCTGGCTGGAGGTGGACGAGGTGGAGCGTCCCGTGGATGGCGGCACCCCCGCGCTGGCCACGATCGCCGCGGGAACCGCCGCCCTCGTCTGGCTCCAGATCGTGCTCGGGGCGGTGGTGCGTCACACCGGATCCGGGCTGGTGATCCCCGACTTCCCGCTGGCTTATGGCGAACTCGTTCCGCCGCTCGCCTCGCGCGCCGTGCAGCTCCACTTCGCCCATCGGGTCGGCGGGGTGATCGTGGCGATCGCCGCCGGATGGGTCGCCTGGCGGACCTGGCGCGCGCATCGCGGTTCGTCTCCCCTGGTCCGACCGGCGGCGTTGCTGGCGCTCCTGGTGATCGTCCAGATCGGGCTCGGCGGGTGGACCGTGTTGTCGCACAAGGACCCGCTGGTGACGACGGCTCACGTGGGGACCGGAGCGTTGATCTTCGCCACGGTCGTGGTCCTCGCGCTCCGCTCCCGCCGTCATCTGGCGCTCTCCCCGGCGCCGGCCCACCCGCCGATCACCCCGCGCGTGGACCTGGCGGGGGCGAGATGAGGGACGCCGGGGCCACCACGATCGGAGTCATGACGGCGGTCGACGCGCGGGCGAGACCCGCGGCCGCGACGGCATCCGACTGGATCGAGCTCACGAAGCCGCGGATCGCCGGTCTGGTCACCCTCACCGCGGCCGTCGGCTTCCTCCTCGGGTCGCCGGCGGACGTCGACCTCCTCCGGCTGGCGGCGGCGGCGCTGGGGACGGCCCTGGCGGCGGGCGGGGCGGGAGCGCTCAACCAGGCCGTGGAGCGGGACGTGGACGGGCGGATGCGGCGGACGAAGGACCGCCCGATCCCATCCGGGAGGATCGACGCAAACGCCGGGCTGGCCTACGGGCTCGCCCTCTCGGCGCTCGGCCTCGTGACCCTGTGGTTCGGGTCGAATCCCCGGACGGCGATCCTGGCGATGGTCACCACGCTCCTCTACGTGGGCGTCTACACGCCGCTCAAGAGGACCACCGCGCTCAACACCCTGGTTGGCGCCGTTCCGGGCGCCCTCCCGCCGGTCATGGGCTGGACGGCCGCCACGGGAGGACTCGATTGGGGGGCGGCGGCGCTCTTCTTCATCCTGTTCCTGTGGCAGCTTCCCCACTTCCTCTCCATCGCGTGGATGTATCGCGAAGACTACGCTCGCGCGGGCCTGAAGATGCTTCCCGCGCTCGACCCGGACGGCTCGGCGACGGGCCGGATCGCCGCGCTCTACGGTCTCGCCCTCGTCCCGGTCAGCCTCGCCCCCTGGGCTCTGGGCCTCGCCGGCGCGTCGTACTTCGTCGGCGCTTTCGCGCTCGGGGTGACCTTCTTCGGCTTCGCCCTCGCCCTGGCGATGAAGCGGGAGCGGGCATGCGCCCGCCGGCTTCTGCTCGCATCGGTCGTGTACCTGCCGGTCCTGCTCGCCCTGCTCGTCGTCGACCGCGTCGCGGTCTGACGCGGGTCGCGTTCCGCCGATGAACGATCCGATCGTCGAAGTCGACGGCGTGACCCATCGCTACGGCGAGCGCCGCGCCCTCCACGACGTCTCCTTCGAGGTCCGCGAAGGCGAGCTCTTCGGCCTTCTGGGGCCCAACGGTGGGGGGAAGACCACCCTGCTGACGATCCTCTCCACCCTGCGGGTCCCCACCGGCGGCGCCGCCCGCATCGGGGGTCGGGACGTGGTCGCCGAGCCGGACGCCGTTCGTCGTCGGATCGGCGTCGTCTTCCAGCACCCGGGCCTCGACCCCATGCTCACCGCTCGAGAGAACCTGCGCCACCAGGGCCATCTCTACGGGCTGCGGGGGAGCGGCCTGGCGGCGCGGATCGAGCGTGGGCTCGCGCGGCTGGGCGTGACCGATCGCGCGGACGACCGGGTGGGCGAGCTCTCCGGCGGCCTCCGCCGCCGGGTCGAAGTGGCCAAAGGGCTGCTCCACGGGCCCGACGTCGTCCTGCTCGACGAGCCCACGACCGGCTTCGATCCCGGGGGGCGGCGCGACCTGTGGGTCCATCTGCGGAGCCTCGCCGAGGAGGGCGCGGCGGTCCTCGTGGCCACCCACCTGATGGAGGAGGCCGAGCGGTGCGACCGGGTCGCGATCCTCGATCGCGGGAGCCTGGTGGCGCTGGGCGCCCCCGCCGCCCTCAAGCGGGAGATCCGGGGCGAGGTGATCACGCTGGAGGCCGAGGAGCCGGATCGGCTCGCGGCGGCGATCGCGGAGCGATTCGACGTCGAGACCCGGGTGGTCGAGCGGACGGTGCGGATCGAGCGGCGGGACGGCGCCGGGTTCGTCCCCCGGCTGGCGGAGGCGTTCCCGGGGCTGATCCGCTCGATCACGGTGGGGAAGCCGACGCTCGAGGACGTATTCGTTCATCGGACCGGGCACCGCTTCTGGGGCGAGCACCTCTCCCGACCCGACGGCACGGCCGCCGCCGTCCCCGGGATCGAGGCGGCGCTCCCCGGGCCGACCCTCCTCCCGGCCCTGGAGGAGGGCGAGGTCGGCGAAGGACCCGGTCCGCGGGCCGACGAGCCGGCCGGCAAGGCGCGGGAGAGGTGAGCGTGCTCCTCCCCGCCGCGACCCTGTGGTGGCGCGAATGCGTCCGCTTCTATCGGGATCGCCTGCGGGCGGTCGGCTCGCTGGCCACCGGATTGCTCTTCTGGCTCCTGTTCGGGTTCGGCCTGGCCGGTTCCTTCGCCCCCGCCGGGATGCCCGCGGGGATCGACGCCGTCGAATACCTCTTTCCGGGGATCGTCGTGTTCATCGTCCTGCTGACGGCGATCGTCGGCACGTTCTCATTGATCGAGGATCGCCGGCAGGGATTCCTGCAGGGGGTCCTGGTGGCCCCCGTGCCGCGGACGGCGATCGTACTCGGGAAGGTCATGGGAGGCACCACCATGGCGCTCCTCCAGGGCGTCGTCCTGCTGCCCCTGGCGCCGCTGGTGGGGATCGAGACGAGCCCCGTCGACCTGCTGGCGGCCGTCGGGGCGCTGTTCCTTGTCGCCTTCGGGCTGACGTCGCTCGGCTTCCTGCTGGCGTGGCGGATGGAGTCGATCGCCGGCTTCCACGGCATCGTGAACCTGTTGCTCATGCCGCTCGGGATCCTCTCGGGGGCGTTCTTTCCGCTCGAGGGGGCGGCGGGGGGCCTGGAGACGGTGATGCGCCTCGACCCGCTCACCTACGGCCTCTCGGCCTTCCGCGGCGCGCTGTACGCGCACGAAGCGGTAGAGCCGATCGCCACGCTGCCGGCGTGGGGGGTCACGATCGGGTTCGCGGCGGTGCTGTTCGCGGCCGCGGTGGGGGTGGCGCGCCGGCGATGATCGACCCGCACCACCTCCCGGTCGTGAACGCGTGCCTGAACGGGATCGCGGCGGTGCTGCTGGTGGTGGGATTCGCCTTCGTGCGCCGCGGGAAGATCCCCTACCACAAGGCGTGCATGGGCACCGCGGTCGGGGTCTCGGCGCTGTTCCTGGTCTCCTATCTGTTCTACCACTCCCAGGTCGGGTCGATCCGCTTCACCGCCCAGGGATGGCCGCGCCCGATCTACTTCACGATCCTGATCACCCATACTGTTCTCGCTGTCGCCGTGCTCCCGCTCGTGCTCGTCACGCTGGGACGCGCCCTCCGCGGGCGCTTCGATCGCCATGCCCGGATCGCGCGCTGGACCCTCCCGGTATGGCTCTACGTCTCGGTGACGGGGGTGCTGGTCTACCTGTTGCTCTACCGCTGGTTCCCCTCGGCCGAGCTCGGCTGAGGCGTCGCGGCGGCCTCGGCCGGCCGCGCCGACTCGCGCTCCCGTCCCCGCGGGGTCAGGACCGCGCCCGCGCTGGGCCGGATCCCGCGTCCCATCCTTCGGGCCCACACCTGGGTCCATTCCGCGCCGAGGAGCAGGAGGTTGGCGGTGAAGTACACCCACAGCAGCACGAGAGCGAGCGAGCCGGCGGCCCCGAAAGGTCGAGTGGGGCTCGCGTGGGACAGGTAGAAGGCGATCCCGATCTTCCCGATCCAGAAGACGAGTGCCGTGGCGATGGCGCCGAGGGCCACATCCCGCCACTCGACCTCCGCGTCCGGAAGCAGGCGCAGGACCGCCGCGAACACGACCGACAGCAGCGCCAGCGAGAGGAGGAGGTCGAGCGCGAACAGCAGCCCCGGCCCGAGCGGCTCCACGAACCGCGAGACCAGCGACTCCCCCGCGGCGAGCAGGAGAGTGCTCGCTCCCAGACCGAGCAGCAGGAGGAGGGCGAGCCCCACCAGGAGCAGGAAGGACACCAGGCGCTTCCACAGGAACGTCCGGATTCCTCCCCCGATCGGCTGGACGTACCAGGCCCGGTTCAGAGCCGCTTGGACCTGGACGAAGGCCGCGGTGGCGCCGAACACGAGTCCTCCCGCGGCCAGGAGCCACGACAACGGGCCGCCCTGGCCCGGGGTTTCGACCCCGCGCAGGACCGGTCGCACCGCGTCGGCCGCACGTTCGCTCGTGACGCCGGACACGAACCCCAGGACCGTCGACTCCAGCTCCCCGGGATCGAGAACCCGCCCGAGCAGGAGGGTGGCCAGGAGGGCCAGCGCGGGCAGCGAGAAGATCGCGTAGTAGGAGATCGCGGCCGCGTACCGGGTGCACTCGTCCGTCAGGAACTCGTCGACGGTCTCGATCAGCATGGAGCGACGGCTCCCGCTCATTCCGGCTCCTGATCCATCTCCAGGTCTCCCCCCGAGTGGTTCCAACGGCGGCCCCTGTTGGCCGCGTGTCTCGGAAGCTCGTGAAATCACCCCGAGCCGACCGTCAGATCGTCGACAGCGCCGTGATCGACCGCCCGCGTGTCAGCCGGCGAACGGCGGGAATCGCCCGCGAGGTTAGGGTTCGAGGACGTATGGATCCGTGCCGAACCCCGAAGCCCGCTTATTTCTATCTCGCGCGCCACGGTTTGACCCACGCCAACCTCGGCCGCGCACGCGCGGCCCGGGAGAACGAGCCGCTGCTGCCGCATGGGAGAGAGCAGGCGCGGATACTCGGCGAGAAGGTCCAGCCGCTGGGGGTCCGGAAGATCTGGACCAGCCCGCTCGATCGGGCTCGAGAGACGGCGGAGATCATCGCTTCGGTGTGCGACCTGCCCCTGGAGATCGACGCCGGACTGCGCGAGATCGGTTCGGAAGAATGGCTGAAGTCCGATGCGGAGCCCTCCCGTGAAGCCGCCGAGGAGGAGGCGGTCCCGAGTGAAGACATGGACGCCGCGACGCGGCGCGTGAAATCCACCCTCGATCGGATCCTCGCGGAGGGGGAGCCCTTCCTGGCGATCACCCACCTGGGTCCGATCCGCATCGCCCGGATCGAGCTCGCCGGCGAGGACTGGGAGCGCTTCCACGAGATCCGGCCCGACAACTGCACGCTCGTGGAGTTTCGCCGGTCCGTCAGCGGTTGGGAGGCGAAGGAGACGTGACCAGGGGAGTGGAGAGGGGGGAAGCCCCGGTCGGAGCGCGTCCGAGCGAGGAGATGCTGGAGCTCGTCGAGCGGGTCGTGCGGCGACTACCCGGCCGCCCCGCGCGGGTGGAGTGGGAGATCCTCTATCGGGACGAGCACAGCAACGATGTGGCCGAGGTCCACTTCTCCGACGACCGGATCCTGTACGTCAAGCGGGCCCTCGGGCCGGAAGGTCGAAAGCGCTGCCGGACGTCGACTCTGGCCTCGCGGCTGCTGCGCGAGCGCACCCGGATGTCGGTGCCCCGCTACCTCGAGATCGACCCTCCGCTGGACGAGCCCGTGCTCGCTTACTGGCAGATCCGCCACGACACGCTCGATTCGACGGTCGCGAGGTGGCCTCCGGGGGGTGACCGGGCGGTTCTCGAGAGCTTCGGTCGGCTGGTCCGCCGGATCCACCGGGTCCGCCTGCCGGGCCATGGTCCGCTGACCTCGGCAGAGCTCGCCTTCGCGACACATCTCGAGGCGGACCTGACGGAGCGGCTTCGGCCGGCGGTCTACGGAGAGTGGCCGGCGGCGACGGAGACGTTGGAGTGTCTTCTGGACGTGATCCGGCGGTACGTTCGGGGTTCCGAGCCGCCGGCGGTCCTCGTCCACAACGATCTGCACGCCGAGAACATCCTGTGTCGGGTGGTGGGGGATTCCCATCGCTGTGTGGGCGCGATCGACCTCGAGGATTGTTTCGCCGGACCGATCGAAGCCGACCTGGCCAAGGTCGAGGTCCTGCACGGGCCACTGTTCGGTCAGGGGTGGCCGCAGGAGTGGCTCCAGGCCGTCTTCGAAGGGTACGGCCCGAACCCGGAGCTGTTTCGCATCGGCGTCTTCCGTACCTATCACCTGCTGAACCTGGGCTTCCATGCCGCGCTGATCGGTTATCCAGACCACGCCGCGCGGGTGGCCGAGGCGGCCGCTCGCGAGCTGGAATCGCTGGGGACGAGCCTTCCGCACGCCGAGGTGGTTCAGGGATTGGCGGGATGAGTCGCCGCGGGAGTCGCCGACGGAGAGCGCGAGGGACCCTTCAGCAGGCCGACAACGGGCAGGCGCCGTCCAGGCTCCTCGAGTAGAACACGTTGGAGCGGACCTTCCAGCTTCCGTCCGGATCGCAGCGCTCCCAGACGATGAGGTGGTTACCGTGATCGCGAACGGGGCGTCCGTCGGGCCCGTTCCAGGCGAGGCGGTAGCGGGAGATGTCGTGGGCGACGTCTCCGGTGGGGTAGACGTTCGTTCGCTGGGGCTCGAACGTCATACGGAAACCCGGTAGCGCCAGGATCCTCTGCCAGGCCCTGGAGATCTCCTCGGCTCCCTTGATCGAGTCCCCGTTGGGCGGGAGCATCACGGCCCGCTCCGACAGCAGCTCGGACAGCCCCCGGGCGTCCCTTCGGGCGACGGCTTTGGTCCATCGAAAGCCGAGCTCGCGGATCTGGTCCTCCTCCGCCTCCGGGTTCATCTCCACGGGGGGCGGCGTTTCGTCGTGCACCAATCGGGTTGCCACGGTGGATCCTCCTGACTCTGGTCGCGTCGCCACGATGATCGCTGGACAGTAGCACGACCTTCACGGGGTGTCCGTCAAGTCGATGACATCCCGGCGCTCCACGCGAGACGGGATCCGTCGATCAATCGTGGCGCCTGAGGAGCCACAGCGACGCCGCGCCGAGGGCGGCGGCTCCGGCGGCCAGCCAGCCCGGGTGGAGCGAGGCCTGGAGCACCGGACTCCTGGAGCGGGAGCGGCGGTCGAAGCTCCCGCGGGCGCCGCGGTCCCGGGTGTCGTCGAGCGGCTCGAAGAGGTTCCCCTCCCGCTCGCCCTCGAGCGGCTCGTCGGTGAGCTGTCCTTCCCAGGCCTCGTGCGCCAGGTATCGGTCGAGGAGCCGCGGGGCGATCTTGTTTCCCAGGATCGTCTTGTAGGTGGGCCAGCCGACCCAGACCTCGCGACGGTCGTTCCGGCTGGCCCACTCGATCGCCCGGGCGGCCACCTCGGGCTGATAGATCGGGGGAACCGGCTGGGGCTTCTTGGTCACTTTGGCCCGACACCAGTCGAACTGGGGGGTGTTGAGGCCCGGCAGGTGGACCATGGTGAGCCGGACGCCGCTCTCCTCGTGGATCAGCTCGCATCGGACGCTGTCGGTGAAGCCGCGTAGCGCGAACTTCGCGCCGCAGTACGCCGACTGGAGCGGGATCGAGCGGTAGGCGAGCGCCGAGCCCACGTTGACGATCGAACCGCGGTCGCGCGGCCGCATCCGGCGCAGGGCGGCCAGGGTGCCCCATACCCCGCCCAGGTAGGTCACCTCGGTGGCGCGGCGGAACTCGTCCGGCTCCATGTCCCAGGAGGGGGAGAAGACCGTGGCCATCGCGTTGTTGATCCAGACGTCGATCGGGCCGAGCTCCTCCTCGACGAGCCAGGCGGCGGCATCGACGGCTTCGGCGTCGGATACGTCGACGGGGATCGCCAGCCCTCGGACCCCCAGCGCCTCGACGTCCTGCCGGGCCCCCTCCAGACCCGCGCCGCCGCGGGCCAGCAGAGCGACGCGGTCGCCCGAGCGGGCGAAATGGCGGGCGGTGGCGCGGCCCACGCCGCCCGAAGCGCCGGTGACGACCACGACCCGGTTCACGGGACCGATCCTCGGGACGGAGTCGCGGGAGCGGTCCAGGGGTGGATCGAGAGCGGCTTCGTTTCGGGCTGTATCGCCGGCATCGCCTCTCCCTTTCGGGGGTCTGGGCGGTGAAGGAACGACCCATTAAGGATACAGGGGGTCGGACGGGGCTCTGTACGTTGAACGACAGAGGCCGTCATGGCATCCACTCCGTCGAGGGAGGAACGGTGATCGTAGTCGTGACTGGGGTCGCGGGAGCCGGAAAATCCACCATCGGCTCCAGACTGGCGAAGCGGCTCGGCTGGACCTATCTGGAGGCGGACGACTTCCATCCGCCGGCGAACCGGCGGAAGATGGAGCGCGGCATCCCCCTGACGGACGACGATCGCGGACCCTGGCTGGACGCCCTGGAGCGGGCGATTCGCACGGCGAGGAACGAGGCGATCGTCTCGTGTTCGTGCCTCCGGCGCCGGTACCGCGACCGGCTGCGGGTGCCCGGTCTCGAAGTCCGCTTCGTCCACCTGCGCGTGGATCGCGAGACGGCGAAGAGGCGGACCCGAGAGCGGACCGGCCACTTCTTCGAGCCCGCGCTGGTCGACAGTCAGTTCGAGACCCTCGAGGAGCCGACGCGAGCCGTGACGCTGGACGCGACACGGCCCGTCCAAGAGGTCGTCCGAGAAGTGATCGAGCGATTGGGGCTGGAGGATCCACCTCATCCGGCCTTATAAATCGCGCGGCCGTCCGAAGCGGGCCGTTCGAACGATGTCGGGTGAATGACGGCCGGCGCGGCGCCGAGACGACAGGATCGAAGGGAGCCGCGATCGGTTTCCACTCGATGGAGGAGGCGCGATGCCCGAGCTGCCGGACGTGGAGGTCTTCCGGGACGTGCTCGAGGAGCACGGTCTCGAGCGGAGGATCGAGACGGTCCATCTTCCTTCCGACAGCGTCCTCGAAGACGTCTCGAAGAGCACCCTGCGCCGACGGCTGAAGGGGCACCGGCTCGTCTCCACGCGGCGCCACGGCAAGCACCTCTTCGCCGGGATCGACGGCGGCGGATGGCTGCGGTTCCACTTCGGCATGACCGGGTACCTCGCCTCGTGGGAGGGGGACGAGGACGGACCGGAGCACGCGAAGCTGATCCTGGACTTTCCCGGCGGGCGCCACCTCGGCTATGTCTGCGTGCGCCGGCTGGGGGTGATCGGGATCGTCGACGACGCGGAGGCTTTCGTCGAGGAGAAGGGCCTCGGACCGGACGCGCGCGACCTGGACCTTGACGGCCTCCGGCAGCGGCTCGAGGGACGCAGCGGATCGATCAAGGGCACGCTGATGAACCAGGGCGTGGTGGCCGGCCTCGGCAACATCTACGTGGACGAGATCCTGTACCAGAGCGGCGTCGACCCACGAGCCAGGGCGGACGGCCTTCCCGACGACGCCGCGCGTTCCATCCATCGTACCACGGGCCGAGTGCTGGAGCGGGCGATCGACGGGGGAGTGGAGGACTTCCCGAGGGCCTGGCTGATCCGGCGCCGCGAGGCGGGAGCCGACTGCGGCCGTTGCGAGGGGACGATCGAGAAGACGGAAGTGAGCGGTCGTTCGACGTACTTCTGTCCCCGGCACCAGCGGAAGTGAGCGGAGGGTGGGCCAGATCCGGATCGGCATCTCGGGGTGGACCTACGATCCCTGGATCGGCGACTTCTATCCGGAGGAGCTGGCGAAGAAGCGCCGGCTCGAGTACGCCAGCCGGAGATTGAACTCCATCGAGATCAACGGCTCGTTCTACTCCCTCCAGCGGCCGGGGACGTACCGCGCTTGGTACGAGCGGACCCCGGACGACTTCCTGTTCGCGGTGAAGGGGAGCCGGTTCATCACCCACAACAAGAAGCTGGGGGACGCCGAGACCCCGCTGGCGAACTTCTTCGCCTCGGGCGTGTTGCGGCTCGAGGAGAAGCTGGGGCCGATCCTGTGGCAGCTGCCCGCCAACCTCGCGTTCGACGAGGAGCGCGCGGAGTCGTTCTTCGAGCTCCTCCCCAGGAACACCGAGGAGATGGCGGCCCTGGGACGGAAGCACGACGACCGGGTGGAGGGAAGGAGCTGGACGAAAACCGACGGGCGACGTCGGGTGCGGCACGCGGTGGAGTTCCGCCACGAGAGCTGGCTCTGCGCCGAGGCCGTCCGAACGGCTCGCCGTCACGGCGTCGCCTTCGCGTTCGCCGACAGCGGAAAATGGCCGTACAACGAAGAGTTGACCGCCGGCTTCGTCTACCTCCGCCTCCACGGCTCGCCCGACACCTACCGGAGCAACTACGGGGACGCCCGCCTGGACGGCTACGCCGAAAAGATTCGGTCCTGGGCCGACGGGGGAGAGCCGGAGGACGCCGAGCGGGTCACCGATCGTGTCCCGCCCCGGCGCAAGAGCCGGGATGTCTACGTCTACTTCGACAACGACGCCGAGCTCCACGCGCCCTGGTACGCGCTCGGCCTGGCCGCGCGGGTGGGGAGCGAGGGGGACCGCGGGGCCGACCCCGAGGGGGTCCGGAAC
>JAHWKZ010000023.1 GCA_019347645.1 Gemmatimonadota bacterium
GTAGTCGGCCAGGGACCGGGTGGCGGTGAGCACCCCGGCGTCGTATTCCGGCAGGCCGTACCCTTTCACGAACCGCTCCCCTCGCGCGGCCGGGAGCTCGGGGAGCCCGGCGCGGATCTCCTCGCGCCACTCCGTGGCGACGTCGAGCGGCTCGAGATCGGGCTCCGGGAAGTAGCGGTAGTCGTGGCTCTCCTCCTTCGACCGCATCGGCCGCGCCTCGCCCTTCACCGCGTCCCACAGTCGGGTCTCGTGGACCACCGGCCGGCCGGATTCGAGGAGCTCCGCCTGCCGCCGGGCCTCGAACGCCAGGGCGTCCTCCACGAACCGGAACGAGTTCACGTTCTTCACCTCGGTCTTGGTTCCGAGCGCGGCTTCTCCCTTTGGCCGGACCGATACGTTGGCGTCGCAGCGGAGCGAGCCCTCTTCCATGTTGCAGTCGGAGACCTCGAGGTATTCCAGCGTCTGCTTGAGCGCGGAGAGGTAGAGGTACGCCTCGCGGGGGCTCCTGAGGTCGGGCTCGGAGACGATCTCGATCAGCGGAATCCCGCACCGGTTGAAGTCCACCCGCGTGCCGCCCGCCCCGTGGCTCGACTTGCCGGCGTCCTCCTCGAGGTGGATCCGGGTGATGCCGATCGTCTTCGCCGAGCCGTCGTCGAGAGCGACCTCCAGGCGGCCACCGGTCGCCAGCGGACGATCGAACTGGGAGATCTGGTACCCCTTCGGGAGGTCGGGGTAGAAGTACTGCTTGCGGGCGAAGATCGAGCGCCGGTGGATCGTGCAGCCGAGCGCCACGGCGGCCGCGACCGCGAGCTCGACGGCGCCCTCGTTGAGGACCGGCAGGACGCCCGGGTAACCCAGGCAGATCGGGCACACCTGCGTGTTCGGCGGGGCCCCGTAGGTGGTCGGGCACCCGCAGAAGATCTTCGAGAGCGTCTTGAGCTGGGCGTGGACTTCGAGGCCGATGACGGTTTCGTAACGATCGAGGACCCCGTCCGTCACGGCACGGCCTCTTCGGCCCGGATCCGCGGCGTCGGGCGGGGGGGAGCCTCGCGCTCGAGGAACCGCGCCGCCTTCAGCAGCGCGCCCTCCGAGCGGCGCGGGCCCATCAGCTGGACGCCGATCGGGAGGTGGTCCTTCGATCCCCACGGTAGCGAGATCGCCGGGATCCCGGCCAGGTTCGCGCTCACCGTGTACACGTCGTTGAGGTACATCGCCAGCGGGTCGTCGACCTTCTCGCCGATCGGGAACGCCGGCGTCGGGGTGGTCGGGGAGAGGATCGCGTCGACCTCCTCCCATGCGGCCTCGAAGTCGCCGGCGATCCTCCCCCGGACCGCCGTCCCCCGGCCGTAGTACGCCTCGTAGTAGCCGGCCGAGAGGACGTAGGTGCCGAGCATGATCCGGCGCTTCACCTCGTCGCCGAACGCGGCCCGGGTCTTCAAGTACATCGAGATCAGATCCTCCTGCCCTGGAGCCCGGTAGCCGTACCGCACGCCGTCGTAGCGGGCGAGGTTCGATGAGGCCTCGGCGATCGCCACGATGTAGTAGACGGCGATCCCGTACCTCGCGTGCGGCAGCGAGACCTCCACGACCTCGGCCCCGGCGCTCCCGAATGCGTGGCGGGCGGCCTCGCAGGCGGAGCGGACGGCGGGATCGAGCCCCTCCTCTCCGAAGTACTCGGTCGGCCAGCCGATCCGCGCGCCCTTCGGGTCCCACTCTTCGAGGCCGGACGCGTAGTCCCCGGCCGGTTCGGGGATCGAGGTCGCGTCGTGGGGATCGGGACCGGCGATCACCGAGAGAAGCCGGGCGGCGTCCTCCACGGTGTGGGCGACGGGACCGATCTGGTCGAACGAGGATCCGAAGGCGACCAGGCCGTAGCGGGAGACCCGGCCGTAGGTGGGCTTGATCCCGACCACGCCGCAGAGCGCCGCCGGCTGGCGCACCGAGCCGCCGGTCTCGGAGCCGAGCGCCAGCGGAACGCAGCCGGAGGCGACCGCGGCCGTCGAGCCGCCCGAGGAGCCGCCCGGGACGCGGTCGAGGTCGTGCGGGTTCCGGGTCGGTCCGAACGCCGAGTTCTCGGTGGAGGAGCCCATCGCGAACTCGTCGAGGTTCGTCTTCCCGACCACCACCGCGCCCGCGTCCCGGAGGCGGACCACCGCGGTCGCGTCGTAGGGCGCGATGTAGGGCTCGAGGAGCCTGGAGCCGCAGGTCGTGCGACCGCCGGAGACGGAGATGTTGTCCTTCACCGCGACCGGCACCCCGGCCAGGGGCAGATCCTCGCCGTCCGCGAGCCGGCGATCGACCTCCTCCGCCTCCTCGCGCGCCTCGCGCTCCCGGACGGAGAGGAAGGCGTTCAACCCCGTCTCCTGGATCCGCCGGATCCAGCCGAGCGCCCCGTCGACCGCCCGCGCCGCGGTCGTCTCGCCGGAGCGGATCGAGCGAACGAGGTCGGTGGCCGTACGTTCGGGGCCGAACGTCATTCGACCACCCGCGGGACCTTGACGTACCCCTCCTCGATCTCCGGCGCCTCGTCGTGGAGGGGCTTCACGTCGGGCCACGGCTCCTCGACGTCCTCGCGAAGTGGGGAGTCCGGCGCCTCAGGCTCGGCGGCGCTCGCCGCCTCCGCCTCCTCGAGCTGGGCCACGTAATCGAGGATCTTCGAGAGCTCGCCCCGGAAGCGCTCGACCTCCTCGTCGGAGAGCTCGAGCCGGGCGAGCCGGGCGATGTGGCGGACGTCGTCGGCGGAGATCGTCATGCGGCTCGGAAGTTAAGGGTCGACCTCGACTCTGGCAGGCTCCGCCGGATCTCTCAGCGGGCACCCCTCGAGCCCCACCCGTTGGCACAACCGAGGAACGGCGGATGATCGCGCAGTGGATCGAAGACCGGATCGACGGCGAGGTAGACCAGCTGACTGTCGGGGGTGGTGGGCGTCCAGTCAGGCCGCGAAGGAGCCGTGTGCCTCCAGGAGGTCAGGCCCCGCGCCGGCCGCCGTCACCGCAGGCCGGCTCTTCGGAGCAGCCGCTCGAAGCGCGGATCGTCGCGCACTCCGTCGAACTCGGGGGTGACGGCCAGCCACGAGGCGTGGTCGTCGCGCTCCTCAACGGCCTTCTCCAGCATGGCCAGGGTGCGCTCCCGGTCCCCCAGGGCGGCATGGACGGTGGCGACCCGGAAGGGAGAGACCTCCGGCTGCTCCAGCAGCGTGGCCAGCGCCCGCTCGGCCTCCGATCCGCGGCCGGCCAGGGCGTACACCTGGGCCAGGCTGGCCAGGGTTACATGGGCGCCGGGCGCTCGAGCCCGAGCCCGCTCTACCGTCCGGATGGCGTCGGCGTGGCGGCCCAGCCAGGAGTAGGCGCGGGCGAGGTTGGCCAGGACGTGGGGGGAGTCGGGCGCGAGGGCGAGGGCGGCCTCGAACGCCTCGGCGGCGCGCTCGGTCCGCCCCGCGTAGAGGTACATGAGGCCGAGGTTGTGCTCGGCGAACGACAGCGGGTCCAGCTCGACCGCCCGGTGCGCCGCCTGGATCGCCTCCTCCCGCCGGCCCAGGCGCATGAGCAGCAATGCGCGGGAATAGTGCACCGCCGGGTCCCCCGGCCCGAGGCTCAGGCTGCGCAGGAAATGCTCGTCGGCGCGGGAGAAGTCCCAGTCGTGCAGGTTCGCGATGACGCCCCGGACGGTGTGCGCGATCGCCAGCTCGGGGTCCAGGGCGAGGGCGCGGTCGACGGCGGCGCGGGCCTCCTCGTATCCCTCGCGAGGGATGTAGCGGAAGTACGCCTGCCACATCAGCCGGTCCGCCAGAAGCGCGTGGGCGCGGGCGTATTCCGGGTCCCGCTCGATCGCCTGTCGGTAGAGGCCCACCGCCTCGACGTACGACTCGGGCGTGCCCTGTCGGGCGACGGCTCTTCCCCGGAGGACCAGCGCGTGCGCCTCGGGGTCCGCCGTCTCCTGCTTCGCCAGGGGCGCGTCCCCGGCGAGGTCGACGCGGAGCTGGTCGGCGATGGCCCGGCTGATCTCGTCCTGCACGGCGAAGATGTCGACGAGCTCCCGATCGTAGCTCCGGCTCCACAGTTGGTATCCGGTGGCGGCGTCGATGAGCTGCGCCTTGATCCGCACCCGGCCGTCCACCTTGCGCACGCTCCCCTCCACGATGTGCGCCACCCGCAGGGCCCGTCCGATGGAGTCGATGGGGACATTCGTGCCCTTGAAAGCGAACGACGAGGTGCGCGCGGCCACTCGGAGGCCGGGCACCTGGGCGAGCACGTTGAGGAGCTCCTCGGTGAGGCCGTCGGAGAAGAACTCCTGCTCGGGGTCGGAGCTCATGTTCTCGAACGGGAGGACGGCGATGGTGGGGGCCGGCTCGACGACACCCGCGACAGCGATCGCACCAGGCGGTTCGCGCAGGCTCCAGGCCACCAAACCGGTCAGCGAGATCGCCACCGCCACGGCCGCGACCATGATGGCGATGGACCGCCGAGAAAGGGAGCGACGGAGGGGTTTCGGTTCCTCAGCACTCGAGTCCCGCTCGCTCCTCTCTGGGGCCGAAAGGAGGCGATGGACGGTGACCGGCTCGTCGAGCCCGCGGAGAGGCCGCTCGCCCAGGGACTGGAACTGGAAGCCCGGACGGCGCCGCAGCTGCCGCCACACGTCATCGCTCACGACCACCTCTCCCGGCGCGGCGGTCCCGTGGATGCGGGAGGCGGTGTTGACGCCGTCCCCGTACAGGTCCCCATCGGGGGATGCGAGGACGTCGCCCAAATGGATGCCGATCCGCAGGGCCGCGGCTTCCCGCCCCTCTCCCGAAGACCCGAACCCCCGCCGGACCGCGAGCGCCGCCCGGGCGGCGGAGTCGGCGCTGTCGAATTCGGCCAGCGCGCCGTCTCCGAGGAGCTTCACCACCCGTCCGCCGTGCCGCTCTACCTCCGATCGCGCTACTCGATGGAGTTCGGCGACGACTTCGAGCGCGGCGTCCTCGTCGACCGAGGCGAGCCGGGTGAAGCCGACGACGTCGGCGAACCAGACCGCTACGAGGCGGCGCGCACCGAACGCATCGGAGGGGCTCAAAGAGGACCCGGGTGTGGAGTGGAAGACGGCGTGTTCATCGGAGTCGGTTCGATTCAAGATACGGCTTCGGAGGGGTCGAGGGAATGGGAACAGCGCCTGGCGCCCCTGTACATGTTTCGTTTCCCGTCGGAAAGGCTATAATCTGCCCGTCCTGATCCTGACCGAGTCGAATCGCTGTCGATGCGCCGGTTGCTCCGGCGATATCGGAAGGGATGTGTGAACGCGCCTGCGAACGACCCCGTGGGAAGGCGGCTCTGGAAGGCAATCTCCGCTCACGCGTGGTGGTCCTACGCCGTCCTGGTCCTGGCCGTCTGGACGCTCGGCCTGATCGGCTTCCGCGATCTGACGACCCCCCGGATCTCCTGGCCCGACTCCGCCTACAGGTCGCTCCAGCTCTTCTTCCTCGAGTTCGGCCCCGAGCGCCTCGGGTCCTTCGGTGAGGACTGGCGACTTCACGTGGCCCGCTTCGCCGCTCCACTCACCATGGCGCTGGGCGCCGTCGCCGCGATCGCCCGGATCTACGTGGACCGGTCTCGCCAGCTCTGGGCCCGCCTATTCTACCGGGACCACGCCATCGTCTGCGGGTCGGGCAGGAAGGGCCTCCGCCTGGCGCGCGAGTTTCGCGACGCCGGCACGCCGGTCGTGGTGCTCGAGAAGGATGGTTCCAACGGGCTGCTCGAGGCGTGCCGCGCCTCGGGCTCGGTCGTCTTCGTGGGAGACGCCCGGGAGGGCGATCTGCTGCGGCAGGCCGGGGTTCGCAAGGCGAAGCACGTGCTCGTCGTGTGCGGCGAGGGCGGGGTGAACGCGGCCGTCGCGGCCCGGGTGCGGGAAGAGCTGCTGGAGTCTTCGGCCGGTCGGCCGGTCACCTGTTTCGCCCATATCGAAGACCCCGGCCTGTGCCGTCTTCTGATGCAGGAGACGACTTCGGCGGAAGAGGTCGCCCCGTTTCGACTCGAGTTCTTCAACGTCCACGACACCGCCGCGCGGGCGCTTCTCGATGAGCATCCTCCCCGGCCCGTCCCGGGCGACCCCGCCGCCCGGCTCCTGATCGTCGGGCTGGGTGCCCTCGGACAGAGCCTGCTGACCGCCCTCGTTCGGCGGTGGGCGCTCGACCAGGATTTGCCCTCGCTCGAGATCTCCGTCTTCGACTCCGACGTGGAGCGGCGCTTCGCCTCCGCGATTCGCCGATTGCCGACGTCGACCGGCATCGATCGATCCGATCTTCACGAGCTGGACCGGGCGGCGCCCGTCTTCGACCTCGACGCCATCCGCGCCGGAGGTTCTCCCTCCGTCGCCTACGTGAGCCTCGACGACGACTCGTCGTCCCTGTCGGCGGCCGTCTCGCTCGTCCGACGCACGCGGGGGGAGAGCTTCCCGATCGTCGTTTGTCTTTCCGACGAGTCGGGACTGACGACCCTCCTCGAGAGATCCGGGGAGGGCGAGTTCGCCCGGCTCCGACCGTTCGCGTGGCTGGCCCGGGCCTGCACCCGTGAGGTGGTCCTCGGAGGGATCAACGAGACGATGGCGCGGGCGATTCACGAAGGCTACCTGAGGCAGCGGCTCGAGTCGGGGCCGGGGAGGGACCCGGACCCCAGCCTCCGGTCTTGGGACGAGCTGCCGGAGGCGCTCAAGGAGTCGAACCGACAGCAGGCCGACGACATCCGGGCCAAGCTCCATTCGATCGGATGCGAGATCCTTCCCATCGACGTCGACGGCCGGGACGAATTCGAGTTCCGCCCCCACGAGCTGGAGAGCCTGGCCGTGCTGGAGCACCGCCGCTGGATCGAGGAGCGCCGGCGCGACGGCTGGCGTCGAGGAGACGCCAAGGACATCGACCGAAAGGTGACTCCCTTCCTCGTTCCATGGGAGGAGCTCTCCGAAGAGATCCGGGAGCGCGACCGGCACGCGGTACGGGAGATCCCGACCGTCCTCCACCGCGTCGGCCTGACGATCCACCGCCACCCACAACGGGGAGAAACGCATGCGTGAGAGCCTGACATCGTTCGACGAGCTCGCACACGGAACCGCGATCCGGCGCATCCTCCTCGGGGCCGCCGTCTTCGGGATGCTGATCCTCGGACTCCTCCTGCTCGCCTTCATGGGCCTGGGGACCGGCCTGGCCGGGCTCCTCGTGGGGATGGTCCTCGCGGTCCTCCCGGTGCCCTTCTATCTCCTGCTGGCGCTGTGGATCGACCGCTACGAGAAGGAGCCGGTGGGGATGCTCGCCCTGGCGTTCCTGTGGGGCGCCACCGTGGCCGCGTTCTTCTCCTTCCTCTTCAACACCGTCAGCGCTCTGCTGCTGGGGGAGATGTCGGGGAGTCCGCAGGCGGCGGAGCTGGGGGGAGCGGTGTTGTCCGCTCCCTTCTCCGAGGAGCTCTCCAAGGGCGTCGCCCTCTTCATCCTCTACTTCTGGAAGCGGAACGAGTTCGACAACATCACCGACGGCATCATCTACGCGGCCATGGTGGGACTGGGATTCGCCATGACCGAGAACGTGCTCTACTACGGTCGAGCCATCCAGACGGGGTTCGCGGGGTCGCTCGTGACCATCGGAATACGAGGCGTGCTGGCCCCCTTCAGCCATCCCCTCTACACCGCCATGACCGGCATCGGCCTGGGACTGGCGCGCGAATCGACGAACCGGATGATCAAGCTCGCCGCCCCGGTCCTCGGTCTCGCCATGGCGATGTTCCTCCACGCGCTGTGGAACCTGGCGGCCTCCCTCGGGCCGGCCCTGGTGTTCGTCTACTTCCTGATCATGGTCCCGATCTTCCTGGCCCTGATCGGACTCGTCGTCTACTCCCTACGTCGGGAAGGCGGCATCATCCGCCGCCACCTCTCCCCCTACGCCGAGAGGGGCGAGCTGAGTCCCGCGGAGCTGGAGACCCTCTCCTCGGTGCGGGGCCGCCTGGGGGAGGTCTACGAGGCGTTCCGGGAAGGAGGATTCCGCCGCTGGCGGGACTGCCAACTCTTCCACCAGTCCGCGAGCGAGCTCGCCTTCTATCGTTGGCGGGTGGAGCGGGGATTCCCGCTCGACGAGGAGGAAACCGCGAGTTTCGAGAGAGAGCACCTGGAGATCATCCGAGAGTACCGGGGGGGCCAGCATGACGAAGCCTAGGGGCAGGGTGATGTGGGCCGGGGCCGGGATCGTCGGCTGCTTCGGCATGATCTTCATCCTGGTCGTGATCGTGCTGGGCTTCGTGGCGCTTTCCTACCTCAATCAGGGGCCGGATCTCGAGGGACAACCGTTGCCCCAGCCGACCGGCGTCGATCCCCAGGAGTTCCCCGAGGCCGGCGGGGCCCCGCCGGGGGCGCCCGCTCCCTCTCCGGTACCGGACGCGACCGGCACCGGGACCCTGGCGATCGAAGGCTCGATCCTCGACGCGAGGAGCCAGCGGGGCATCCCCGACGCCCTGATCGTCCTGCTGGTCCCTGGGGTCAGGCCGCTCGAGTTCGTGCAGGCCGCCGATTACGAGAAGGACGCCCTGGTCGCGAGCCAGGCGCAGACCGACACCCGCGGGTCGTATCGGGTGGAGGGCGTCGCCCGCGGCTACACGTACAGCGTCCTGATCGGCGCGGAAGGGTACATGCCGATGGCGTTCGAGGACGGGTTCATCGCGGAGATGGAGGACCCGCCCGTCCGCCGGATGCAGCCCGTGCACCTGAAGCGAACCGACTAGGTTGCGCCACCCTCACCCGCGCATCAGCAGGATGAAGCTGAAGTACGCGATATAGACCACGATGAACAGCTTCGGGAGCCAGGCCTCCATGCTCGAAAACGGTTTCCCCCCGCCTTCGGGACCGAAGAAGTCCTCGTACTCCCGCGTGAACATCCCGCAGCAGTCGAAGTCGGGATCGCGCTCCATGTCCATGAGCTGATCGTAGCGCCAGCCGATGAGCTTCCGGTACCCATCGATCGTCCGCAACCAGACGATGGAGGCGCCGATGCCGCTGGCCACCAGGGCGCCGCTCACGACTGCCAGGATGGCCCCCTCGGTCGGGGTGTCCGTCAACAGGAACCCGAGAACGGCGAAGATGAGTGTATTGACGGTGACATAGACCTGCGTCGCGCTCTGCCGCCGCTCCGTCAGGAACTGCGTGCTCTCGACGAAGAGCCTGTACTCGAGGAACTTGTTCAACAGAGTCCTTACGTGAGCGGTGGGCGGATGAAAGCCCGTATAGCCTGCGGACCATTTCGACCGCGAGGCGCGAACTGAAGCCCGGGTAGCTCGCCAGGAGTCCGTCGATCACTGAAACAAACTCCCTAGCGCTGCCCGGAGTCTCCCATGGCCCGCGGAGCGGGGCCCGCCGCTTCCAGCCTTCGCGCTTCCTCTTCCAGCAAAGCCCGGAGCTGGGGGCGAATCTCCTCCTCGACGGCGAGGCCCTCGAAGTCCAGGCCTCTGTAGAAGCGGGCAGCCTCGCTCGATCCCCCCATGGCATCGACCACGAGCGTCGTCAGCTTATCGAGGGCTTCTCGCGTCGTGCCGGATGCGGCGGCGCCGACATCCTCCACGAGGAGGATTCGAAGAGCCTGGAAATAGGCGTCCGCTGCGTCCCACATCTTTCCCATCCACGAGCGGATGTCGCCCGCCTCCACGTAGCCGGCCGCTTTTTGGAGGGCGACCTCGGCCGGGGGCGATCCCGCCACGGAATCGATACTTGAGAGCAAGTTGTGATGCTTGAGATTGCTTCCATCGAACCGGATGGCGGTCTCAGCCGAGGCGCGAGCCTCCGGCAGGCGCTTGGCCTGGAGCTGATATTCGGCGAGTTCCGCATACAAGTGGGCCGATACCAGCCCGTCGTCGACCTGCAGTCCCCGCTGTAGAGCCTCGGAGGAAACCCCAGGGTCGATACGCTGCAAAGCCCGTGCACCAATGACGTAGGACCATCCCCAGCTTGGGTCGTAATCGACAGCGAGCTTCAGCTTTTCCCGAATTGGTCCGACGATCGCGGGATTCTCGAGATCCTCCCAGGTCGCCTTCTCGTAGTCGACCCGGGCCATGCAGTAGTGAGCCCGAGCGAACCGGGGAGACATCTCCAGAACCTTTTCGCAATCGGAACGGGCCAACTGGTAGTAGGGCCTGGCGGCCACCGAGTCCCTCTGCTCCCCCCAATGCAGGTCTATGGCCTGGGCCAGCCGCAACTCAGCCCGGCTGATGTACAGATCCGTTCTGGTGGGCTCGAGGTCGATCGCCTGAGTGAGACGCATGGCCGCGGAATCCGGAAAGCCCCTGACCTGGAACTCGTCCGCTTCTAGCTTCAGCAAGGCGACATCCGCACCCTCACGCTCCGTAAGCCTCTCGGGCTGCAGGCGCGACAGGCGCGTGTCCACCCAGCCGGCGAGCCAGGCGTACCGCGGGTCTCGATGGTTCCCATGCTCCCGCCGGAAATCCCCGTAGGCTCGGACCGCCTCACCTTTGAACCGCGAACCGGCCCGTTCCCAGAGTGCCCCTTCGGCCGCGAACGCCCCGTAGTCCTGCGGAACACTCTCGCGGTGGAGCCAGGTCCAGTTGATCGCGTTGAGGATCGGTGTCTGTCCCACCCGATCCCCAATCCCGTCCAGCACGTCCAGGAACTCCCTCCGGCCGTCGAAGGCAAAAACATTGGCGCGGCCGTACTGCAAGGCCGTCTTCACTTCCGTGACCGGCAAGGCGAGACTCTTCCTCCGCGTCGCGCGTTCGATCGCCGGTGAGACCTTCGCCTGAGTCGTTTCATAAACATTGAAGTCCGTCGACTCGTCCGCCTCCCGGTAGGCGGCTTCGGCCTCGTCATATCGCTTCAGCTGGGAAAGGGCGAGGGCCCGATTCGTGTGCAGCAGGAAATCCCTGGAACCGAGCGCGAGCGCATGCTCGAGATCGGTCAGAGCGCTGTCGGGTTCACCCAGATTCAGCCAACCATCGCTTCGATTGACGCGAACGTCGATGAAATCCGGTCCAGATTCAAGAGCGCGCGTGTACTCCTCGACCGCCTCGGAGTCCTTACCCATCGCCGAGAGGTTGAGCGCCTTGGTGTGGTGAAGCGACGCCGCGGCCATCGGCGGAAGGCGCTGGATGACTCGATCCGCCAGATTCACGGCCCCGCTACTAGCGGTAAAGTACGTCTGGCGCGCGCGGAGGGCCTCCTCGAGAGCCCATCGCTCGGCCTGCTCGGCCCGCTCCCGCTCTTGTTCCGCCTGACGCCGCTGGTCCTCGGCGAAATTGAGAGCCAGGAGAGCGGTGCGGGTCGCGGTCCTGAGCGAATCGGCCTGCCGGTCGAGCTGCACGACGTGCCGTTCGGCTTCCTCGGTTTTGCTCTCCGCGATGCCCCGCTGCCGTTCGGCTTCCTCGGCTTTGCTCTCCGCAATGCCCCGCTGCCGTTCGGCTTCCTGGGCGTTGCGGCCGGCCTCGCTCCACTGAAGCGCCGCGAATCCGGCGAGAGTCGTTGTGACCAGCAACCCCGCCCCCAGCCCGGCAAACGTGAAGCGCGTGCGGCGGCGGCGCTTCTGGACCTCGGCGTCGCGGGCCCGCCGGCTCTCCTCGAGGAACCCCGCCGCCTGATCGAAATGCGGGTCGTACCTCCGTGCCCAGGCCTCGTTGGGACGGTCCCGCTCCCACCACCCCAGGGCGATCTGCAGGTCGGGGTCGTGCCACAATCCGGCTCGCCCCTGGCCGTACAGGACCGCCGTCTCGGTCAGCCGACGGTACGTCCGGGCCGAGTCGGCCTCTTCCTCCACCCAGCCCCGCAGGCGCTCCCAGCCGCGGATCAGGCTCTCGTGGGAGATGTCGATCAGGGTGTCCGGCTGGAGCGGGACGTCGGCGGGCGGCATCAGGAACGACCGGCCCGGGCGGCGGAAGACCTCGACCACCTCCCGGACCCGCTCCTCGCCGACCCCCGCCACCGCGGAGAGCTCCGCCACCCGGGTGGGGCGGCGGATCTCCCGGTTGTCCGGCCCGCGCTCGGTCAGGCGCCGGAAGATCTTCTCGGCCGCCGACCGGCTCCGATCGTCCGGCAGCTCCCGAAACGCCTCGTCGGCGTGCCGGGAGAGCGCCTCGGCCATGCCGCCGATCGCCGCGTAGTGCCGAAGGTCGAGCGGCTCGCCTTCCCCATGGTCCTGCTCCCAGCGGTCCCAGGTCCGCATGAGCGCGTGCTGGACGATCGGGAGCTGATCCGGCTCGTCCCCGGCGTCGTTCAGGAGCCGGTTCACCAGCCGCGGCGCGATCGTCCCGCCGCCGACCGCCACCGGTCCGACGATCGCTTCGCGGCGCTGGCGGCGGGTCATCCGCGGGATCAGGTACTGGCCGCGGTTCACCGCCTCGGGCAGACCGCGGAAGTGGGCGCAGTCGCCGAGGTAGTCCGAGCGCATCGTCAGGAGCACGTAGAGCGGGACCTCGCGCTGGGCGCTCGCCTCCAGCAGGAGCTTCACGAACGCGGCGGCGTCCTCCCCGAAGTCCTGGTCCCCCGCGACCCTCTGGTACCTGAAGATCTCCTCGAACTGGTCCACCACCACCAGGACGTTCTCGTCCGCCGGGAGCCGGGCGTCCGCGACGACCTCGCCGAGGCCCAGCGCGCCGCGCCGCAGGGTGGCTTCGATCTGGGCGCGCTGGAACGGGTCGTCCACGCCCTCCGGGTCCAGGACCTCCGGGCCCGAGAGAGCCCCGGCGAGGTTCCCGATCGGGTCGCTCCCCGGGCGGAGCAGGGCGACGCGCCAGGTGGATCCGGCCGCGGGCATGAACCCCGCGTGGAGGGAGGGGAGTAAGCCGGCCCGAACCAGCGAGGACTTCCCGCTGCCGGAGGTTCCGACCACGGCCACGAATCGGTGCTCGCGGAGGAGGCGAACGAGCTCGGTGCTCTGGCCTTCCCGGCCGAAGAAGAGGTGCGCCTCACTCGACTCGAAGGGTCGGAGACCGGGAAAGGGGTTGAACCGGGAACGGTCCATCGTCGCGTCAGCCCGCCATCTTCGATTCGTCGAGCCGGCGAACGAACGATTCCAGCGCCACCGGCTGGAACGCCTCCGCGCCCCGGACCACGGTGAATTGGTGGGAGCGGAAGCGGTCCTTGGCTGCCGACCCGGGCGGGGCGACGTAGACGGCGCTGGCGCGAAGCGGGTTAGTACGACCGTAACCAGGCGCCTTCTGCAACTCGCGCAGCTGGGCCCGAAGCCAGGCCTCCCCGGCCCTACCCCAGTACACCAGGACGGCGTCGCTCGTCAGGAGGTTCTGCCGGTGGTCCTCGCGGACCTCCGCCTCGTCTCCCTCGCGGGCCGGCAGGAGGACTTCGTAGCCGGTCTCGAAGAGGTGATCCTCGAGCGGCCGCACCGACTCGAAATCCGCTCGATCGCAGACTAGATAGACGCTGGGCGGGCCGTCTTCGGGGCCACTCTCGTCTTTCACGGCCTGAGGATGATCGAGCATGTCGTGGACGGTCGTCTTCAGCTCCTCGAGGGATGTCCGCAGGAAGTCGAAGGAGCCGGTCTCGGCTTCGAGGCGCTCGACGAAAGCCCGCTGGCGCTCGTCCGCGGGAACGAGATCGCGGGGCGCCCACACCAGCTGGATCGAGCCCGACGCCGCCGCCCACTCGGCCCCGAGCTCGTGCTGGATGGCGACGATCGACTCCTCCTCGGTCTCGGGAACCATCCCGTAGTTCGCGCCGACCGGGTGGATGGAGAGGCTCGCGCGGGCTAGCTGCTCCCGGACGGCGTCCCGGAATTGCGGCCCCGGGGGAAGCTCCCGGTCGGGAAGGACGGTATGGCCCCTCTGCTCGAGCTCCCGTCGGATCCCGTCGCGCGCGTCCTGCAGGTCGTAGGTGGTGTGGGCGAGATAGACGGTGGATCCGGGCCGCGGGACCGCGCGCCTCACGATGGTGTCGCCAGCCGGAGCCGAGGATTCGAGCAGCTCGTGGATCAGCTGGCGGATCTGGTGGGCCAGATCGTTCACCCTCTGGATGAACCGCAGCCGGGCCTCGTCGCCGAGATCCGGGCTCAGCTCGAGCGCCACGCCCTTGTCGTCGCGCATGTAGAAATCGTAACCGAGGAGTCCCTGGAGCTGAGGGGGATGGTGCTCGAGCTCCACCGGCATCTTGATGACCTTGAAGATGCGCGCCTTGTCGCCGACGCGGATGCCGCCGGTGTCCTCCGCCACGTCGCAGAAGACCTGCAGCTCCTTCTGGCACCAGGGTGACTTGGCGTAGCGGGGCGAGACGATGGAGATCAGGATGGCGGTCTTGCGGAGCCGGGCGGGCAGAACGTCCTCGAAGTAGTCGTTCCCCGCCAGCTTGGGATCGCGGAAGACCTCGGGGTCGGACTCGAGCCACTGCGCCAACCGGCGTTCGAGCGCCTGGTGGAAGGCGTCGATCCACCCCTTCTGACCCTCGGTCAGGGACTGGTTGTCGACGTGGGAGTAGCTGATGAACAGGTCGTAGTCGAAGCCGGGGATCAAGCTCATGGGGCCTGCGTTCGCGTCTGTCTGGAGAGGGTCGAAGCGGCCTCCATTCTAACGACAGTTTCTCCAAAATACAACACGCCGGCGCGTAGAGACGGCTCGGCTACCACTCCTTCTCGAGGCGCGCGAAGCGGGCGACCAGCTTCTTCTCCCCGGCGCGGTCGAAGCGGACGGTGACCTTGAGGTCCCGGCCAACCCCACTCACGGCCTTGATCGTGCCGGGGCCGAACTCCTTGTGGACCACCCGCTCGCCCGGGCGGTAGTCGGGGACGAGATCGCTGACGTCCTCGGGCTCGACCGAGTCGCCCGGCGGGTCGTCGACGGCGACCGAGTCCCACGACGACGCCCCGCCGCCTCCGCCCCACGCCGAGCCGTCGCCGGAGGAGCCCGCGCCGCCCGAGGAGAACGCCGTCCGGCGGCCGCTCCAGCCGCCCCACGCACTCATCGGCTCCTCTTCCCACTCGACCAGCTCCTCGGGGAGCTCGCGCAGGAAGGGAGAAGGACC
>JAHWKZ010000024.1 GCA_019347645.1 Gemmatimonadota bacterium
GATCCAGGATGTCGAGACACGGCTGGGGCACGCCGTGCGGGACGCGATCGCGAGATTCGCGGGAACGCCCTAGGTCCAACGATCCGCGGCAAAGGACGGAAGGAGAACGGGCCCGGTGGAACGCCGCCGGGCCCGTTCGTGTAGAACCCTCCGAAAGTCCGGACGGGGGGTTCGACGAACCGCCCCGATCCGGGTATATTGTTGAATACGCCCGTCCTCGTGGGGGCGAACGGCTTCGACGGGGAGAGACGAGGCGTGGACAGCAGGCCGTGCATCTCAGGTCCACACGTTAAACGGTCCTGGGAAACCGTAGCTGCGAACGACAACTTCGCGCTGGCTGCGTAACAAAACGTAGCCCGGTCCCCTCTCTCCCGTGTCCGCCGGGGGGAGATGGACCGTCGCCAAAGCGGACTGGTCGCGCGTCGCGCCTTCTGGCGCGCGTCGAGAGCCCGGCTTCGGTCGGGACGAAGGCTCACCCGGAGGCTGGCGTGTCGGCGGCAGGTCGCCCGGGGACAAGAATCAGCCGACTAAGCCTGTAGCGGTCTTCGTCGCGCTTTTCTCGGACGTGGGTTCGACTCCCACCGCCTCCACCAGGACGGAACGAAGGCCCGGCCTCGCGCCGGGCCTTTGTTCATGGGGGAATTCCCGCGCGTCCGATCGCGTCTCGCCCCTGGAACCCCCGATGTCCCCCGCGGTTATATTGAGAGAGCATGTACCCGACCCTCTTCCGAATCGGCGACTTCACCGTGACGTCCTACGGGGTGATGCTGGTCCTCGCCTTCGTCGGCGCCGGGCTGGTCGTGGCGAGCGAGTGGAAGCGACGGGGCTGGGATCCCGCCGCCGCCCAGGACATCGTCCTCGCCGCGATGGTCGGTGGGATCGTGGGGTCCAAGCTCTACTGGGCCCTCGACCACTGGGCGGCCCTGACCGCCGACCCCTTCGGCACCCTCTTCAGCCGTGGCGGGTTCACCTATCTCGGAGGCTTGGCCGGCGGCGTCTTCGCCGTCATGGCGCTGATCGCGTGGCGCGGATGGCCGATGGGCAAGGCGGTCGACAGCTGCGCGCTCGCGGTCCCGGTAGGGAACATCCTCGGGCGGGTCGGGTGCTTTCTGGTGGGGGACGACTACGGTCATCCGACCGACCTGCCGTGGGGGGTCGCGTTCCCGGAGGGCAGCCCGCCCACCGCCGAGCCCGTCCATCCGACGCAGATCTACGAGATCCTCTTCTCGCTGCCGATCTTCGGCCTGCTGTGGTGGCAGCGAACGAAGGACCTGCCCGACTTCTTCCTGTTCTGGGAGTTCTGTTTCCTCTACGGCGTCCAGCGGTTCGTTATCGAGATCTGGCGGATCAACCCGGAGATCGCGCTCGGCCTCACCGGCGCCCAGTGGCTCTCGCTCTCGATGGCCGTCCTGGGAGCCGGCGGCATGGCCTGGTTGTGGCGCGCCCGGAAGGCATCCGAAGTGGAACCCGTCACCGCCACCGCCCGCTGACCCCATTCCTCCGGGGCCTTGCGCGGGCCGTCCCTAGAAGATTTGCAGGTTGATGTACTTCCTGGGGTTCTGCTGCAGGTCGTTGATCAGCCCCTGCGCCTCGACCACGAACGTGTTCAGCCGCTCGTACAGAGCGGGGTCGTTGATCATCCGCGCCATCGTCCCTTCGCCGGTCCGCATCGCGTGCACCAACTGCTGCCCCTCCCGCACGGTCGTGACCAGCTCGCCGTAGAGCTCGGGATCCTGGACCAGCCGGCCCAGGGAGCCTTCGCCCCGCTCCACCTTCGTGGTCAGCCGCTGGAGGTCGGCGGTCGTCTCAACCAGTCGGTCGTAGAGGGTCGGGTCGTTGAGCAGGGACGGCAGGGTCCCTTCGCCGCGCTGGATGCGGTTCAGCAGCCCGCCCGCCTCCTGGGAGAGTTCGACCCACTGGCGGTAGAGACCAGGGTCGTTGATCAACTGTCCAAGCGTCCCCTCGCCCTGGTTCACGCTGGCGATGATCTCCCGCGAGCCCTCGAGGGAGGCTACCAGCTCCTCCACCCCCTCGGCCGCCCGGGCGATCAGCCCCTCGTAGTCGATCGGGCGCTCGTTCAGGACCAGGTCGCCGTCCTGCAGCACGGGGTCGCGCGGATCACCGACCTCGAGATCGAGGTACTTGTCCCCGAGGAGCCCCACCGTCCCGGTCTTGACCCGCGAGGAGCGAGTGATCTTCTCCTGGACCCCTTCGTTCACCATGAACCGGATGATGACCGCCCGATCGCCGAGCGAGTCGCCGTACGCCTGGAGGAGGCGCTGGCGGATCGAATCCCGTTCGGAGGCCTCGATGAAGCGGATCTGGTCGACCGTACCCACGTCGACGCCTGCGAGCCGCACCGGGGCGCCGGTCGTCAACCCGGACACGCTCGGCATCGCGGTGTACAGCGGGTACTTCGCCTCGAAGACGCCCAGCCGCCCGCCCAGGGTGAGGACGGCGACGACGGCGATCGCCACGGACACCGTCACCAGCACGCCCACCCGCAGCTCCGCCCAGGTGATCGGCGTCGACTGTCTCATGCGCCGCTCACCCGCGCGTCGATGAACGTCCGCACGTACTTGTGATCCGTCTCCATCACCTCGTCGGCGTCGCCTTCGAAGATGATGTCCCCGTCCTTCAGCATGGCGAACCGGTCCCCGACGGTGAGCGCCGAGCCGATGTCGTGGGTCACCACGATGCTCGCCACGTTCTGCTGGTCGCGCAACTTCTTGATGAGGCCGTTGATGGTCTCGGAAGTGATCGGATCCAGACCCGTCGTCGGCTCGTCGTAGAGGAGAATGTTGGGGCTCCCCATGATCGCCCGGGCGATCGACACCCGCTTCTTCATCCCTCCCGAGAGCTCGGCCGGCATCAGGTTGGAGACCCGCGGCTCGAGGTCCACGAAGGTGAGCTTCTCCGCGACGAGCCTCTCGATCTCCTCCTCTTCGAGCTCGCCTTCCTCGCGGAGTCGGAAGGCGAGGTTCTCGCCCACCGTCAAGGAGTCGAAGAGCGCACCGCCCTGAAACACCATCCCGATCTCGCCGCGGACCTCGTCGAGCACCTCCTGTTCGGCGTGGATGATGTTCACCCCGCAGACGTACACCCGGCCGTCGTCGGGCTCGAGCAACCCCAGGATGATCTTCAGGATCGTGCTCTTGCCCTGGCCGGATCCCCCCATCACCACCAGCGTCTCGCCGCGGTCCACCTCGAGCCAGACTCCGTCGAGGACGACGAGGTCCCCGAAGGCGAGGTGCACGTCCTCGAGATCGATCATCCGGTTCTCCGGATCCGGCGCGCGATCCCGACCGGCGACCGGACGCGGGTGCCAGTCCGGATCCGGCGTCAGGTCCGGATGACCCTTCGGCTTCTTTTTCTTGCGTCCGAACATGGCCGTCAATCTACAGGGTCAGTGTCCAAAAATCTCGATGAACAGCTTCGTCAGGAAGAAATCGCTCGCCAAGATGAGGACCGAGGACAGCACGACCGCCTGGGTGGTCGCCCGGCCGACGCCTTCCGTCCCGCCGGTCGTGTTCAGTCCCCGATAGCACGCCATGATCGTGATGATGAAGCCGAATGCCAGGGGCTTCGCCAGCCCGGTGAACAGGTCGCTCATGTACAGCCCGCTCCAGACGGCGTTCCAGTAGGTGACCGCGTCCTGGTGCAGCGAGAGCCAGGCGATCAGGTTACCACCTACGATCGCGATGAAGTCGGTGCCGATCGTCAGGATGGGAAGCATGACGAGGCCGGCCAGGACTCTCGGCTTGACCAGCTTCTTGACCGGATCGGTGCCCATCGCCTCGAGGGCGTCGATCTGCTCGCCGACCCGCATCGAGCCGAGCTCGGCGGCGATGCCGCTGCCGACCCGGCCTGCGACCATGAGAGCGGTCAGAACCGGTCCCAGCTCGCGGACCACCGAGGCGCCGACCAGCTGACCGACGAACATCGAGGCCCCGAACTGCTGGAGCTGCACCGCCGACTGCAGCGCCAGGACCATGCCGGTGAAGATGCCGGTCAAGCCGACGATCAAGAGCGACTGGACCCCGATCGCGTCCATCTGGACGAAGACGTCGCGCCAGTAGAAGGGGGGCCGGAAGAACGAGGCCACGGTCCGCCCGATCAGGAGCGAGAGGTCCTGGATGGCTTCAAGCGACGACTTGACGGGTCGAGTGATGGAGGCGACGGTCGCCATGGACCCGGACGATACGGAGCCCATCCGGTGCCCGCAAGGGAGACGGGCGGGTTGGGGAGCGCCTCCCGCGGGCGATATACTGAGGGTGCCATGACCGCCGATCGCGACCCCACGAGCGCCGACCCGGCCGGGACGGGCCCGGTCGATACAACGAGCCGGCGGGACGGCCGCGGCCCGGCCGAGCTCCGCCCTACGACCATGGAGCGCCACGTTCTCGAGCATCCCGAAGGTTCGTGTCTCATCGCGACCGGTCTCACCCGGGTCCTTTGCACCGCTTCGGTGGAGGACGGGGTGCCGCGGTGGCTGCAGGGGAAGCGAAGGGGCTGGGTGACGGCGGAGTACAGGATGCTGCCCCGGGCCACGCACAAGCGCACCCCCCGGGAATCCAGTCGCGGGCGGATCGGGGGTCGGACGCACGAGATCCAGCGCCTGATCGGGCGCGCCCTCCGGAGCGTGATCGACCTGTCGGCCCTCGGGGAGCGCACGGTGTGGATCGACTGCGACGTGCTCCAGGCCGACGGAGGCACCCGGACGGCCTCGATCACGGGCGCCCTGGTGGCGCTGCACGACGCGCTAGCCGAAGGCCCGCCGGCCGGTCCCGCCTTCCCCCATCCCCCCGTCCGCGAGTTCGTGGCCGCCACCTCGGTCGGCATCGTCGGGAACTTCCCGGTTCTCGACCTCGCCTATGAGGAGGACGTCGCGGCCGAGGTCGACATGAACCTGGTCATGACGGAGAGCGGTCGCTTCGTCGAGGTGCAGGGGACCGCGGAGGGGGAACCCTTCGACCGGCGGGCCCTCGACACGCTCCTCGAGCTCGGCGACCGCGGGATCCGCGAGCTGATCGGCCTGCAGAAGACCTCTCTGGGGCTTTGACTCCCCTCGTCCTGGCGACCGGGAACCCGGACAAGCTCCGAGAGCTGTCCCCTTTCTTCGCGAACCTGGACCTCGAGCTCGTCGCCGTCCGCGCCCTCGTTCCGGGATGGGAGGTCGAGGAGACGGGAGCCACCCTGGAGGCCAACGCGACGCTCAAGGCTCGGGCCGCTGTGACGGCGACCCGCCTGCCCGCCGTGGCCGACGACACCGGCCTGTTCGTGGACGCGCTGGGCGGAGCGCCCGGCGTCCGCTCGTCCCGCTTCGCCGGCGAGGGGGCGACGTACGCGGACAACGTCGCCCGGCTCCTCGCCGAGCTCGAGCCCGTGCCCGCGGAGGAGCGCGGCGCGCGTTTCCGGACAGTGGCCGCGCTCGCCCGGCCCGACGGTGCCCTCGAGCGTTTCGAGGGGGTCCTCGAGGGACGAATCCTGCGCGCTCCACGTGGGAAAGGGGGCTTCGGCTACGATCCCGTCTTCCTCGTGGAGGAACGCGGCCGCACCCTGGCCGAGCTGCCGCTCGAGGAGAAGAACCGGATCAGCCATCGCGCCGGCGCCTTTCGCGCCGCCTCCGCGTGGCTGGCGGAGCGTCCGGGCTGGCTGAAGTCGGCCGGGGTTTGACCGAATCGACGTCATGGGGGATAATGGCCCCGAAGGGACAGGGAGCCGCCCCACTCCGCACGGGAGGTCGAACCTTGAACGTCGCATCGATCCTAGACCGGAAGTCCTCCGACCGGATCGTCACCATCGAACCCGACAAGACGGTCCTGGACGCCGTCGATCGTCTCGTCGAGCACGGCATCGGGTCTCTCCTCGTCCTCGATGGAGAGGTCCTCCTCGGGATCATCACCGAACGGGACGTACTCCGATGCTGCGCCGACGACCCGGTGAAGATGGCCGAGACCAAGGTCTCGGAGGTGATGACGCGGGAGCTCATCGTCGCCTCCCCGGACGACGACGTGGAGGACGTGATGTCCACCATGACCCGCAACCGGATCCGGCACCTTCCGATCCTGGTCGACGAGTCGTTGAAGGGGATCATTTCGATCGGTGACGTGGTCGAGAGCCAGCTCCACGAGTTCCAGAGCGAGAACCGGCACCTTCGGCGCTACATCGCCGGATCGTACTGACGCCGCGACGCGCCGGACGGGACCGGGCCCGGGCCCCGTGTTAGATTCCCGGCGATCTTCATCGGGGCGTAGCTCAGCCAGGTAGAGTGCCGGCTTTGGGAGCCGGTGGTCGCCGGTTCGAATCCGGCCGCCCCGACCATCCCTCATCGGACCGCCCATGCCGGACATCTCGCCGCGGGATCCATCCAAGCCGCTCACCTACGCGGACTACCTGCGTCTCGACGAGCTCCTGTCGCTCCAGTCGCCCGAGTCGGAGGAGCACGACGAGGTTCTCTTCATCGTCGTCCACCAGGTCTACGAGCTGTGGTTCAAGGAGATCCTCCACGAGCTCGATCGGCTGGTGGAGCTGCTCGCGGGGGGACGGACGCCCGAGGCCCTGCATACGCTGAAGCGGGTCCTGACGATCCTGAAGATCGCCGTGGCCCAGCTCGACGTGCTCGAGACGATGACCCCGCTGGAGTTCCTCTCGTTCCGGGATCGGCTGGCGACGGCGAGCGGCTTCCAGTCCGCTCAGTTCCGCGAGCTGGAGTTCGCCCTGGGGAAGAAGTCCCGCGGTACGCTGGAGCACTTCCCGACCGGGACTCCGTGGAGGCGGCGACTCGAGCGGCGCTGGGAGTCGCCGACCGTCTGGGACGCCCTCCTGCGCTACCTGGACGGACGGGGCCACGACGTTCCCGAAGCGGCCCTCGATCGCGACGTCACCGGCCCCGTGGAGGCCTCGGAGACCGTGCAGACGGTCCTCCTCGAAGTCTATCGGAACGACTCGCTGGCGGGGCACGTCTGCGAACGGCTGGTCGATCTCGACGAGGGAATCCAGGAATGGAGGTACCGGCACGTGAAGATGGTCGAGCGGACGATCGGCGGTCGCCGCGGGACCGGAGGGTCCGCCGGCGCCGAATATCTCAGAACGACGCTGTCGGATCCGTTGTTTCCCGATCTGTGGTCGATCCGAAAGGCGTTCTGAAATGGCGACGGTAAAACGAGCGCTTCGTCTGGGCGCCGCCGCGGTGGCGGCGGGCCTCCTCGCGTGCGGGGGAGGCGGGGGCCCGACCGATCCCGCGCCGAGGCCCCGGATCACGGACCTCGAGCCCGACCCCGTTCGCGCGGGAGAGGCGCTGACGATCCACGGCCAGGACTTCCAGGCCGTGGCTGGACGCGTCCCGGCTCCGCTCCCGGAGGTCACGGTCGTGCTCGACGGGAGGGTCCTGACCCCGGTCTCGGTCACCGATACGGAGATCGTGATCACGGTGCCGCTCGAGGTCGCACCGGGAGACCATTCGGTCGTCGTCCGGGCCGGCGACTCCGAGAGCGATCCGAGAAGTGTGGGCGTGACGATCTTCACCGTCACCGGCTCCTACGCGGCCGTCGGAGTCCAGACGGAGGATACCTGCGAAGCCGACGAGGTTCCCGTCGGGGGATCGGAGCCCTTCAGCGTCTCGCTCGTGGACGAGCGCCCCGTTCTCGGGATCCGCGTCGACGGGTTCGACTTCGAGGGGACCCTCGCCTCCGACGGCACGTTCGCGGGCACCCACGAGGAGGTCCTGGATCCGGAGGTGGGGTTGACGGGGACCGTGGAGTTCGAGGGCACGATGGGGGCGCGGGAGGGAGGCACGGCGGGGCTCACCGCCGTCTTCGAGATCCAGATCTCCGGGGGCGCCGCCTTCCCCGCGTGCGTCACCCGTTGGAGCCTCGACGGAACCCGCGTCGCCGATACCCCCGGGGGACCGGGAAACGCAGCCGGCCCTGTGAACGGGGCGGCCTCGGGAGTATCTTCTTGGCTTCCGATCGTGCCCCGGTAGCTCAGTGGACAGAGCGGCGGCCTTCTAAGCCGTTGGTCGGGGGTTCGAATCCTCCCCGGGGCGCCACTCCTCCTGTCACGCGGGCCCGGCGGCCGCGGGCATTGAGCGGATCCGGATCGGGCGCTAGATTCACGGTGACTTCTGCGTGGTGGGCGTAGCTCAGTTGGTTAGAGCACCAGGTTGTGGCCCTGGGGGTCGGGGGTTCGAATCCCCTCGCTCACCCCACCAAATGTCCACGGACGGCGCCGGGTGGTCGAAAGCCGTCCGCCCCTGTATTGTTTCTCTTCTCGGGCCGCTAGCTCAACTGGCAGAGCAACGGACTCTTAATCCGTAGGTTCTAGGTTCGATTCCTAGGCGGCCCACCAGCCATTCCCACAGACGGGCGACGACGGGAATCGACCCGGATCGGGCTCCGTCGCGCCTGTCGGACGTCGCGGGATGGAGGCGACTCCGCGGCCGGATTCGACTTCCGGCGGACCCTCTGGCGCCGGGGCCGAGTCCGTGAATACATTGGGGCCTTCGCGCGGGCTCCCCGCCCGCGCCGTCTCTCGGTTTGACCCGGCCGAGGGACACTTTCGAGGGGTGGCGGCTTTGCCGCCGCCCCTCTTTTCATGGGCGCCTGCTTCCGGCGAGCTTCCCGGGCAGGCCGGTGGCTTTCGCGGCCCCGTCCGTCGATCCGCGGAGTCCAGAGCTTCTCGCGATCGACGATCCGGGGCCTTATCTTCGCCGACCGATGACCGGGGAGCCGCACCCCTCCACCGCCGGGCGATCGTCTCCGCCGGGCGCCGACGAGCCGCCCGCCCACCGCGAGCCGCGGGCGGGCTTCGTGGCCCTGATCGGGCGACCGAACGCGGGCAAGTCCACGTTGCTGAACGCCCTGATCGGCGTGCGCCTGGCCGCGGTCACCCACAAGGCGCAGACGACCCGGCATCGGATCCCCGGCTTCCTCACCGACGACGAGACCGCGACCCAGATCGTGTTCGTGGATACGCCGGGCCTCCTCGACCCGGCGTATCCCCTCCAGGAGGCGATGATGCGCACCGCCCGGAGCGCGATCGAGGGGGTCGACGTGGTCGCCTTCCTCGTGGATCACGACCAGCCGTCCCCGGCCGAGCGGACCCTGCTGGTCGAGCTCGCCGCGGCCGACCCGGAGGTCCTGCTCGTGCTGACCAAGATCGACCAGGTGCCCGAAGCCAAGCTCGCGGCCCGGGAAGCCACCTGGCGGGAGGTGGTCGAGTGGGACGGGATCCACCGGCTCAGCGCGGTCACCGGGGACGGCCTCGACGCGTTGCTGACGGCGGTCCGCGAGAGGCTCCCCCGGCAGCCCTACTTCTATCCGGAGGACGATCTCACGGACCTGAACCTGCGTTTCATCGCCGCCGAGCTCGTTCGCGAGGCGTGCTACGAGGAGCTCGGGAAGGAGGTCCCTTACAGCGTCCACGTGAACGTGGACGAGTGGACGGAGCCTCGCGAGCCGGGGGAGAAGACGGCGATCCGGGCCACCATCTACGTGGAGCGGGAGAGCCAGAAGGGAATCGTGATCGGGGAAGGCGGCCGGAAGCTCAAGGCGATCGGCACCCGCGCCCGCCGCTCGATCGAGGCGCTGCTCGAGAGCGCCGTGTACCTTTCGCTGTGGGTCAAGGTCCGGAAGAAGTGGTCCCGCCGGGAGGCGGACCTGAGACATTTCGGCTACAAACGTTGAGGCCGTCGGGGCCGCGCCCCGACGAAAAGAAAGGAGCCGAGCATGACGCTCGACAAGGAGCTTCTCGAGATCCTCGCCTGCCCTAAGTGCAAGGGTGATCTCGAGTACAAGGAGGAGGAGCAGGTGCTGGAGTGCCCGGCCTGCCGACTCCGCTATCCGATCAAGGACGACATCCCCATCATGCTGATCGACGAGGCGGAATCCTTTTGAATCGTCGCCCGGGAACCGCGGAACGGCTGGACGAGAGAATCATCGACCACCTCTCCGAGCGGGCGCAACGACCCCTCAAGCAGAAGGAGATCGCCCACGGGCTCGAGATCGGCGACGAACGCTATCCGATCCTGAAGGAGGCCCTCGCCCGACTGACCGACGAGGGTCGGATCTACAGGATCAAGGGTCAGCGCTATGCCGTTCCCGAGCAGATCAACCTCGTCGTCGGCCGTCTCGACACCACCCGCAAGGGCGCCGGATTCGTGGTGCCCGAGCGGAAGACCGAGGAGCCCGACCTCTTCGTCCCACCCCACAAGCTCGGCAACGCGGTCCACGGCGACCGGGTAGTGGCCCGGGTGGAGAAGCGCAGGGCGCGCGGGGAGAACTCCCAGGGAAGCGTGATCCGGGTGTTGAAGCGAGCGCGCGAGGAGGTCGTGGGTACGGTGCAGCGCGGCAAGCATTTCGGCTTCGTCGTCCCCGACAACCCGCGGCTCACTTTCGACGTGTACGTCGCGCAGGACGACCTCGCCCAGGCGAAGGAGGGGGAGAAGGTGGTCGTCGCGATCGACGACTGGGGAGACGGCAAGAAGAACCCGGAGGGCCGGATCGTGGAGGTCCTGGGGCCGCCCGACGCTCCGGGCGTCGATATCCTCTCGATCGTGAAGACGCACGGCCTGGACGAGACCTTCCCCGAGGAGGTCGAGCGCGCGGCGGACTCGGTGGAGGACGACACCGACGCCCAGGCGGAGCGCCGACTCGACCTGCGGGACAAGCTCGCATTCACCATCGATCCCAAGGACGCCCGGGACTTCGACGACGCGCTGTCGATCGAGCGCAAGGCGGGCGACCTCTTCGAGGTCGGGGTCCATATCGCCGACGTGAGCCACTACGTGCCCCCCGGGAGTGTGATCGACGACGAAGCGTTCGAGCGGGCCACGTCCGTATACCTGGTGGACCGGGTGATCCCGATGCTCCCGGAGCGACTCTCGAACGACCTCTGCTCGCTGCGGCCGAACGAGGACCGGCTGGCCTACTCGGTGATCATGGAGATCGACGGGGAAGCGGTCGTGCAGTCGTACCGGATCGTGGAGACGGTCATCCGCAGCGCCCACCGCCTCACCTATCAGGAGGCGCAGTCGCTGCTCGAGAGCGCTCCCGAGCGCGAGGAGCACCGCGGGCTGCTGTGGGAGCTGCAGACGCTGCGCCGCCTGGCGAAGGCTCTCCGCGCCCGGCGTGCCGAGCGCGGCAGCCTGGACTTCGATCTCCCCGAGGCGATCGTCGAGCTCGACGAGGAGGGATTCCCGATCGACATCCAGGAGTCGGTCCGACTCGACTCGATGCGGCTGATCGAGGAGTTCATGCTGCTGGCCAACGAGACGGTGGCGAGCCACGCCGCCGAAAGGAAGGTCCCGTTCGTCTACCGGGTGCACGACCGGCCGACGCCCGAGAAGCTCGAGCAGATCCGCGAGTTCGTCGGCGCGCTGGGCTATCACGTGCCGAAGTCGGAAGACGGGTTGCATCCCAAGCGATTTGCCGAGATCATCGAGAAGGCGCGCGGCACCCGGGAAGAGGAGCTCGTCAACACCGTGATCCTCCGCTCGATGAAGCAGGCCCGCTACCAGACCGACAACGTCGGTCATTTCGGTCTCGCGTCGGACCACTACACCCACTTCACCTCCCCGATCCGGCGCTACCCCGACCTCCTCGTCCACAGGATCTTGAAGGCCGTCGAGGCCGGCGAGCGATGGAAGGACGACCAGAAGCGGGCCGAGCAGCAGGCGTGGCTCGAGGAGGCGACCGAGCGCTCGTCGCGCCGGGAACGCATCGCGGTCCAGGCGGAGCGCGACTCGATCGATCTCAAGAAGGTCGAGTTCATGGAGCGCCATCTCGAGGACGAGTTCGACGGGACGATCAGCGGGGTGACCTCGTTCGGGATCTTCGTCCGGCTCGACGAGTACTTCGTCGAGGGGCTCGTCCACATGCACCAGCTCGACGACGACTACTACGTCTTCCACGAGGACCGCTTCTCGCTGGTCGGGCGGAACACCGGCCGGACCTTCCGGCTCGCCGATCCCGTGCGGGTCAAGGTGGTCGGGGCGGACAAGGACCAGCGCCAGATCGACTTCGAGCTCGTGGGCAAGGACGAGGGCGGGTGAGGGAGTACTCCTTCCCCCTGGTGCGGTGGCTCCTGAAGGGATGGTTCTTCGCCAGCGCGGCCGTGTTCCTCTACCTGTTCTGGATCGATCTCTTCGTCCACCGATGGTTCATCCTGCTGTGGTCGTTCTTCAGCCTGGCCCTGGGCGCGTACGTCGCTCCAGCGATCCGGGTGGGTCCGCGGTCGCTCTCGGTGAAGTATCTCTGGAGCTGGCGGTCGATCCCGTGGAGCCGGGTGGTGGACGTCCAGCGCTCCATCCTGGGCGCTCAGATCCTGACCGCGGAATCGAACTGGGCCTATCGGGTGGTGGGGTACCAGTGGCCGATGCCGGAGATCCGCGAGCTGGTCGATTCCGTGCGGACGAGCCTCCGGCGGCGCGGCGGGGCGTGACCGCGAGCGCGGCGGCTACTTGACAGCCGACCCCGAGGGTAGTATCAGGACTACGCGATTCCCGAGCCCACCACCACCCAGCAGGAGAGGGACGAATGACGAACGAACAGGACGGGGGACAGGGTGGAATCTACGCCATCCTGATCATCATCGTGATCCTGATCCTCGCGGCCGTTCTGTATATGAGCGGGGCGTTCGGCGGCGCCGGTGAGGACGCCGACGTCGAGGCGGATGTGAACATCGAGGCGCCGGAGACGCCGGGCGGAGAGGGCGGCGGCCCCTAGGACGGACTCCCAGCGCCGAACCATGGGGATCGGCGGGCCGAAGAACCGCTCGCCGATCCTCCATCCACCACCTCACTAACTTTCTCCGCCCTCCCGCTCATAGCCCACGATCGTGTGGTAGATCGCCTTGTCGTAGAACAGGCTGATCGCCTTCGACGCTTCCATCTCCAGCGCCACTGACAGGATGGGGCCCGCCATGATCCCGTTCCAGAGGTGGCGCTTCGCCAGCAGGATCGCGCTGATCACCTCGCTCAGCGGAAAACCCGCGGCGCGCCGGTCGCGACCGATCCGCTCATAGTGGGGATCGATGCGCGGGTCCCATTCCCCGGTCGAGAGCCACAGAGCGAGGTAGTGGTAGAGCGTGGCGGTGTCGCGCTTGAGCTCCTCCTTGTCCGGATAGCCGCGGTAGTGGCGGGTGGTGGACTCCTCTTGGATATCCCGGAGCCACGCCTCCACCCACTCGTCGGCGCGCTCGGCGATGTATCCGGCGAGGACGGTCTTGGGCGTGCCCCCGTATCGTCTGTGTCGCACCCGCATGACGCCTCCTACGCGTGGGTCAGGATGGGGGTCTCGAAGGCAGTCTTCTCCTCGATCCCGGGCTCGAGCGGCTCCCGATAGTTGCCGCTCATGCAGGCGTCGCAGTGACGGTCCCGGTCGCCGACGGCCCGATACATCCCCTCGAACGAGAGATAGCCGAGCGAGTCGACGCTCATGAAGTCCCGGATCTCGGGGACGGACATCTTGGCGGCGATCAGCTGCTCGCGGTCGGGGATGTCGATCCCGTAGTAGCACGGGTGGCGCAGCGGCGGGGACGCGATCCTCAGATGGACCTCCCTGGCTCCGGACTCGCGGATCAGCGAGACGAGTGACTTCGAAGTCGTTCCGCGGACGATCGAGTCGTCGACCACCACCACCCGGCGTCCCTCGATGATGCTCCGGACCGGGTTGTACTTCACCTTCACTCCGAAGTCGCGCACCTCCTGGCCGGGCTGGATGAAGGTGCGCCCGACGTAGTGGTTGCGGATCAGGCCGAGCTCGAAGGGGATCCCGCTCTCCTCGGAGAACCCCAGCGCCGCCGAGTTGCTCGAGTCGGGGACCGCGAAGACGCAGTCGGCCTCCACCGGATGCTCCCGAGCCAGCTCGCGTCCCGAGCGTCGACGAGCCTCGTCAACGCTCAGACCGAAGAGCCGCGAGTCGGGTCGGGCGAAGTAGATCTGCTCGAACACGCACATGCATTCCGCCCGGGCGGGGGCGGATCGCAGGGTCTCGATCGTACCGTCGCGGCCGATCCGGAGAACCTCTCCGGGCGCCAGCTCCCGCTCGGGCTCCGCCCCGAGGAGATCCAGCGCGCAGCTCTCGCTCGCCACCACCGCCGCTCCAGCCCTCCTGCCGAGGATCAGCGGCCGGAAGCCCCGCGGATCCCGGGCGGCGTACAGCGCGTTCCGCGTGAGGATCAGCAGCGAGTAAGCGCCGCGGATCTTCTCCAGCGCGGCCAGGACCTGGTGGTCCCGCGAAGGATCGCGCTCGGCGGCGATCAGGTGCACGAGAACCTCGGTATCCATCGTCGACTGGAAGATCGAGCCCGATCGCTCCAAGCGGCGACGCAGCGTCCGGGCGTTGACGAGGTTTCCGTTGTGGGCCACCGACAGGAAACCGCCACGGTAGTTGACGAGGATCGGCTGGGCGTTGGCGAGGGTCGGCGAGCCGGTCGTGGAGTAGCGGTTGTGACCGATCGCCGCGTCGCCCACGAGCGGGGCCAGCGTCTCCTCGTCGAACACCTCGGAGACCAGTCCCATGTCCCGGTGGACGTGGGCCACCACACCGTCGGTGGAGACGATCCCGGCCGACTCCTGGCCGCGGTGCTGGAGCGCGTAGAGCCCCAGGTAGGTGAGCCGCGCCGCCTCGGGATGGTTGAAGATCCCGAAGACCCCGCACTGGTCGTGGAAGCGGTCGTCGTCGGGGCGGTGGAGGGGCATGGCGGGGCTCCAATTCTACCCTTCATCCTTTCGACGCCGTGCCCGGGAGCCCTTCGCCGCCTATTCCACGGGGTTGACGTGCAGTTGGGGCTGATGGGGATCGGCCGGGAAGCCCGGCTCGCACGGGATCCCGGCTGCCCGGAACTTCTCGACGACGGCCTGGGTGGCGTCGTGAGCCTCGCTCTCCAGCAGCGACCGCGGCTCGGCGAGGACACGCCAGCGGGTGCCGTCGCGGCGAA
>JAHWKZ010000025.1 GCA_019347645.1 Gemmatimonadota bacterium
AGCGCGACCGATGCCGAGGGCGTGAACCTCGACTTCGCCCAGGTGGCGGCGTCGACGGCGCTGGTGGCGGCGATCATGACCCTGCTCATGGGGATCGTGGGCCGCTATCCCTTCGCGGTGGCGGCGGGCCTCGGGCTCAACGGGGTGGTCGCCTTCCAGTTGGCGAGCCAGATGTCGTGGGCGGCCGCCATGGGGATCGTGGTCGTCGAAGGTCTCGTCATCTCCGTGCTCGTCCTCACCGGCTTTCGCGAGGCCGTCTTCAACGCCATCCCCCTCACCCTCAAGCGGGCCATCAGTGTCGGCATCGGCCTGTTCATCGCCCTCATCGGCTTCGTCGACGCGGGCTTCGTGCGCCGCAACGCCCCCGCCCCACCCCTCACCATGGGCATCGGCGGCACCTTGGACGGTTGGCCCATCGTCGTGTTCGTCGTCGGTCTGCTGGTCGTGTTCGTGCTGATGGCCCGCAGGGTCCGCGGGGCGATCCTGATCGGCATCGCCGCCACGGCGGCGGCCGCGATCACCCTCGGCCTGGCGGAGCGGCCCGAGTCGTGGCTGGCGGCGCCGCCGGACCTGGGGCCGACGTTCCTCGCCCTCGACGTCCGGGGGGCGCTCACCTGGGGATTCCTTTCCGTCATCCTGACGATCTTCGTGCTCGACCTGGTCGACACGGTCGGAACCCTGGTGGGCCTCGGGCTCAAGGCGGGGCTCCTCGACGAGCAAGGCCGCCTACCCGGAATCGACCGCGCGCTTCAGGCCGACGCGGTCGCCACCGTGGTCGGCTCTCTCCTGGGGACCACCACCTGCGGCACCTACATCGAGTCGGCGGCGGGGATCGAGGCGGGTGGGCGCACCGGGCTGGCGTCGCTGGTGACCGCGACCTGGTTCCTGGCCGCACTGTTCTTCGCGCCGGTCCTCTCCGCCGTCCCGGCCGCCGCCTACGGCCCGGCGCTCGTGGTGGTCGGCATGCTCATGCTCGAGACGGTCGGGCGGCTCCGCTTCGACGACCTTTCCGAGCAGGCACCGGCCTTCCTGACGATCGCCCTGATGGCCTTCACCTACGACCTGGGGATCGGGCTGACGGCCGGCTTCCTGTCGTGGGTGCTCCTCCGGGCGGCGACCGGCCGGGCGCGGGAGGTGCCGCCCGGGATGTGGGTCCTCGGGTCGCTCTCGGCGCTCTTCTACGTTCTCTATCCCTACTGATCCGGTACCCTCGGAGGGGCGACGGGCGAGCGGGGCGCGGCGAGCCGGCGATCGACCTCGGACTCGACGTCGAACGCCTGCTCCGGCGCCTCGACGAATCGGGCGGCCAGCTCGTAGGCGTCGCTTTCGAGCGGAATGTCACGATAGCGCCGGTCCGCCTCCAGCCACCCCCGCACGTACCGGTCCATGAAGCCCTCGAGCCCCAGCCGGTGGTACTGGACCACGTGGACGAGCTCGTGGAAGAGGATCGGGATCCGGTCGACCTCCGGGACGAAGGCGTGGACGACCAGGGTATCCACGAAGGCGATCCCCGCGATCCGGTCCATCTCGAGCGGGAGGGAAACCCCGAGCCGGCGGATCGTCTCGAACAGCGGCGGAGGATCGAGGCCCACCACGGTCCGGACGCGGACGCGGTCGAGCGTGTCGGCGGAGTAGAAGGCCTGGAGCGCGGAGCGGTTCGCGGGGTCGAGAGGGTCGGCCTCGGGCCGATGGCGCTCGCGCTGGCGCGCCACCCACGATCCGCCGGCCCGAGCCATCAGCGGGGCCAGGGCTTCGATCACCCGGGCGATCCGTCCCCCGTCATTCCGGCCACCACTCGAAGACCGCGATCTCGGGAGGCGCGAACAGGCGCAGCGGAATCCCGCTCGTGCCGATCCCCCGGGAGACGTAGAGCCACGGCAGCCGATCGCGGTACCATCCGCCGACGGTCTCCCTGGTGCCGGGCGGCACCACGGGGACCCATCCAGGAAGCCGTACCTGCCCACCGTGGGTGTGGCCGGCCACCATCCAGTGGGGGACCCCCGGGTCCTCCGAAGGGAAGAAGTACCGCAGCCACGGCTGGTGGCCGAGCACGACCATCCGCGAGCCCCGCATCCCGTTCGGCCCGCGCGGCTCCGGACGTCCGTGGTAGGCGTCCAACCCCACGACGGCGACCGTGCCGAGCCGGGTCTCCACCGGGGCGGCCTCGTTGACGAGGAGGCGCACGCCGTGCCGGGCGTAGGTGTCCCGCAGACGCTCGGGATCGACGGCCATGCGGTACTCCTCGTTCCCCATCACGGCGAAGCCCCCGACCCCGATCCGCCCCAGGACCCGATCGAGCGCGTCGAGGCCGTGGAGACCGGCTGGACCGTGGATGGCGTCCCCCGTGAGGAGCAGGAGGTCGGGCTCGAGCGCGGCGGCGACCCCGGCGACCCGCCGGGCGAGACCATCGAACGTGCGGAGGTGGAGGTCGGTGAGATGCACCAGCCGCAGCGGGCGCTCGCCGCTCGGTTCGCCGATCCGATGCCGGGTGGTGGTGATCCGCCGGGTCCCGGCCCACGCCATCGACAGCATGACCGCGACCGCCGCGCCGACCCACCCCCACCAGGGCGGGCTCACGTGTAGGTGTGGCGGGGGCCCCCACCGCCTTCGGGCGGGACCCAGAAGATGATCCCGTAGGGGTCCCGGATGTCGCAAGTCTTGCAGTGCACGCAGTTGGAGGGGTTGAGCTTGAGGTCGTCGAGCTCCCACTCGTAGACGTGGGCGGGGCAGAACTCCACGCAGGGGTTGCCGTATTCCTCGGTGCACCGCGTGCGGCAGATGTCGGTGTCGAGGACGACCAGGTGGCTCGGCTGGTCCTCGTCGTGGGCGGCGCCGGAGTGGTAGACGTCGGTCAGCTTGTCGAAGGTCAGCGTGCCGTCGAAGTCGCGGGCGTCCGGCTCCGGGGGCGACGTCGTCCCGTACCGCTCGACCAGGGTCCGGTATCCCGCGGGGTCGGGCTCGGAGGGGAGGCCGTCGGCCCAGTCGCGACCGCCCAGCAACCACTGCATGCCGGCCCGGACCATGCCGACCCAGCGCCCGCCCAGCGTCATCGCCTGGTGCACGTTCCGCACCCGCAGGAGCTGATCGCCGACGTAGGAGTCGCGGACCGCGGCGTCGTAGGGCCGGAGGGCTTCCGCGGAGGTGTCGTCCTTCGCGAGCGCGTCGGCGACCGTCTCGGCGGCCAGCATCCCGCTCTTCATCGCCAGGTGGATCCCCTTGAGCCGGGCGGAGTCCAGCAGTCCGGCGGAGTCGCCGCACAGGACCGCGCCGTCCACGGCCAGGGTCGGGACCGCGTACCAGCCGCCGACCGGGATCGCCTTGGCCCCGTACTCCACCATCTCGCCGCCAACCAGGAGCTCGCGGACGACGGGGTGGGTCTTCCACCGCTGGAACTTCCGGTGCGGGTCGAAGAGTGGATCGGCGGCGTCCAGACCGCCGACGTGGCCCACCGAGACCATCGAATCCGGAAGGTGGTAGATCCAGCCGCCGCCGAACTCGTCGGCGGCGAGTGGCCAGCCGACGGTGTGGATCACCGTTCCCTCGCGATGCTTCGCCGGGTCGATCCTCCAGATCTCCTTGACTCCCGTCTCGTAGCTCTGCGGGTTCCTCCCCTCGAGCCCGAGCCGGCGAACGATCTCCTTGGTGAGGTTCCCGCGCACGCCGTCGCAGATCACGGTGACCCGGGCCCTCAGGTCGTAGCCGGGCTCGTAGTTGGGTTTCTTCTCCCCGTTCTTGTCGATCCCCTGATCCCGCGTCTGCACGCCGACCACCCGAGGACCGTCGTAGAGGAGATGGTCGGCGGCGAAGCCGGCGAAGATATCGACGTTTCCCGCCGCCTCGAGCCGCTCGGACATCCAGGCGGCGACCCGCGAGAGCGAGACGATCCGCTTGCCCTCGTTCCGGAACGGCGGCGGGACGATCGGGGCGGCGAGCTTGCGGCTCTCGGTGAGGTACCAGAAGCCGTCCTTCGTCACCGGCGTGGAGACCGGGATGGTGGCCGGATCGGCGTCGGGAAGCAGCTCCTCGAGCGCCGTCATGTCCATGACCCCACCCGAGACCTGGTGGGCGCCGAAGGAGGCCGCCTTCTCCAGCAGCAGCACCGAGAGCGGCTCGTCCCGCTCCTGCATGATCCCACCCAGGCGGATCGCGCACGCGAGTCCGGCCGGGCCGCCACCGACGATCAGGACATCGATCTCCATCGTCTCGCGCTCCACGTCGGAACGGTTCAGGGTCACGAGGGGAAGCTCGATGCGGGCCGACCCCGGCCGCGGATCGGGGCTCTCGGTGGTCTCCGGCTCGAAGGGCATGGGACGGTACGCTAGCGGAGGCGATGGGCACGAGCAACGATCTGGCGGGGCGGGCCGCGATGCGGCATCGTTGGGTCTGTCGCTCGGTACATCGCGCTCGTCCACCTGCTGCCACTCGTCGGGAGACTTCGATGAACGCCCGGGAGAACCGCTACCGCGACGACTCCGTCGACCGCCCCCGCTCCAACCTGGCCGTGCTCGGCTTCGCCCTCGCGCTGGTGGCGGCGCTCGCGGCCCTCGCCTCCGGCCCCGGGTACCGCTGGGGCCTCTGGGATCTCGGTCCCGCGTTCACCGTACTGAGGTGGGCCGCCTATGGGGGACTGGCGGCCGCCGTGGTGTCGCTGGCGGGCGCGGTCGCCACCCGGGTCGGCACCGGCTCGCGGGGGATCGGGTTCGCGCTGCTGGGGATCGCGATCGGCCTGGCCACGGCGTACATGCCGTGGCGGTGGCGTCAGGTGGCCGACGAGGCGCCGCCGATCCACGACATCACCACCGACACCGAGGATCCGCCGGCCTTCGAGGCCGTCCTTCCGCTCCGCGCCGACGCGCCGAACCCCTCCGAGTACGAGGGCGACTCGATCGCCCGGATGCAGCGCGAGGCGTACCCCGAGCTCGAGCCGCTCGTCCTGGACGTCCCGCCGAGCGAGGCGTTCGACCGCGCGCTCGAGGCGGCGCGCGAGGCGGGATGGGAGATCGTCGAGGCGGATCCGGCCGAAGGTCGAATCGAGGCCACCGACACGACGTTCTGGTTCGGCTTCGAGGACGACGTGGTCGTACGGGTGAGACCCGCCGGGGACGACGGGAGCCGGATCGACGTCCGGTCGGTCAGCCGGGTGGGCCGTGGCGACGTCGGGACCAACGCCCGGCGGATCCGGGAGTACCTGACGGAGGTCCGCGGCGCCGGCGGAAGCAGCTGAGCCTGCTAGGGGTCTGTCCGAGTAATGGAGCGGACAGACTCCTAGGGTTCGGGGTGCGCAGGCGTCCAGGCGCCCCGCCACCCGTGACGCCGGATGGCCCCGATCCTCCGCCCCGCCCAGGCGACCCCGTCGTCCATCAGCGTGTACAGGACGGGGATCACGATCAGAGTGAGGAGCGTCGACGTCGTCAGTCCGCCGATGACCGCCACCGCCATCGGCTGGCGCAGCTCGGCGCCCTCGGAGAAGCCGAGCGCGATCGGGCTGACCCCGAAGATTATCGTCAGGGTCGTCATCAGGATCGGCCGTAGCCGGACCGGCCCCGCCCGGCGGATCGCCTCGTCGCGCTCCATGCCGCGCGCTCGGAGCTGATTGGTGTAGTCGACGAGCAGGATCGAGTTCTTGACCACCAGCCCGACCAGAAGCACCAGGCCGATGAACGAGTAGAGGTTCAGCGACATGCCGGTCACGAGCAGCAGCCCCAGCGCCCCGATCGCCGCCAGCGGCACCGCGCCCATGATCGTGAACGGATGGACCATCGACTCGAACTGGCTGGCCAGCAGCATGTACGTGATCACCGCGGCGAGGAAGATCGCGAACAGGAGCGACTGGAACGTCTCCTGGAACGTCTCGGAGGCGCCGGTGACCGCGGTGGAGTAGCCGTCGGGGAGCGTCTCGTCGGCGATCCGATCGGCCGCGCCGACGGCCTCGCCGAGCGAAGAGCCCTCGAGGTTCCCGACGATCTTGATCGCCCGCTGCCGGTCGCGCCGGTTGATCACGTTGATCCCCGTCCCCTCGCTGAGCGAGACGACGTTCCCGAGCCGCACCAGCCCACCGTCCTCGGTCCGCGCGGCGAGCTCCGTGATGTCCGCGGGCTGGTTGCGCTGCCCCTCCTCGACCCGCACCCGAACATCGTAGCGGTGGCCGCCCTCCTTGTAGATCGTCGCTTCCTGCGAGCCGATCAGGACGTTGATCACGTCGGCGATGTTGGAGACGTCGATCCCCATGGCGGCCGCCTTGTCGCGGTCCATCTCGACCCGCACCTCGGGCTTCTGCAGCCGCATGTCGGTGCGCATGTCGACGAGGCCGGGAACCTCCTCGCGCAGCCGCGCCATCAGCGTCTCCGAGTGATCGCGCAGGGCCTCGAGATCGGGACCCTGGATGAGGTACTGGAAGGGCTCGCCGTCCCCGCCGGCCGTGAAGGCGCTTCCCATCGAGGAGACGTAGGCGTTGACCCCCGGCACCTGTGCGAGCCGTCCGCGGAGATCGTTCATGACCTCCTCCTGCGAGCGGTCACGCTCGCCGGGTTCATCTATTCGGACGAACATGAACCCCTGGTTCGCCCCGCCCCACAACCCGATCGCGCTGAAGAACCCCTGGATCTCGGGCACCCCGGCGACGATCTCCTCGAGCGCCTCCTGCTTCTCGTTGGTGTAGGCCAGCGACGCCTGCACGGGGGCCTCCGACGCGATCACGAACGCCGATTCGTCGACCTGCGGGGTCAGCTCCTTCGGGAGCAGGACGAAGAACACGAGTCCGACCACGATGGCGATCCCCGCGATCCCCATCGTGAGCCCGCGGTGCTCGAGCGCCCAGTCGAGCCCGACCTTGTACCTCGCCTCGATCCAGTCGAGCGATTGACCGATCTTCGCATAGGCGGGGTTCCGGCGGGTCTCGACGTGCCGGAGGAACCGCGAAGAGAGCATCGGGGTCAAGGTCAGCGCGACGAGCAGCGACAGCAGGATGGCGACCGCCACCGTGACGCCGAACTCGAAGAGGAACCGCCCCACGATTCCCCGCATGAACGCCACCGGCAGGAAGACCGCCGCCAGGGAGAACGTGGTGGCGATGATCGCGAGCGCGATCTCGTCCGTCCCGACGCTCGCGGCCTCCCGCGGGTCCCGGCCCTCCTCCATGTGCCGGTAGACGTTCTCCAGGACGACGATCGCGTCGTCGATCACGATCCCGACCGCCAGCGCCAGCGCGAGCACGGTGAACGTGTTGAGGGTGAAGTCGAACGCGCTCATGAACCCGAACGTGCCGATGATCGAGGTCGGGATGGCCAGCGCGATGATGACGGTCGAGCGCCACGACCTCAGGAACAGGAGCACGATGACGATGGCGAAGAACGCCCCGTAGAGCAGCTCGTATTGGGCGTCGGCGATCGAGCGCTCGATCGATTCCGAACCGTCGAACGCGATCTGGAGGTCCATGCTCTCCGGCAACGTCCGCTCGAGCTCCTCGAGCCGCTCGTGCACGCCCTCGGCCACCGCCACCGCGTTGGCTCCCGAGCGGGGGGCGATCCCCAGCCCGATCGTCGTCTGCTGGTTGTACCGCGCGGCGCCTCGAGCGGGCTCGAGCCCATCCTCGACCCGGGCCACGTCCCGCACCCGGATCGGGGCGCCGTCGCGGTAGGCGACGACCAGCCCCCCGAACTCCTCGACCGAGGGCACCTCGCCCTGGATCTTGACGATCGTCTCGCGGGCCCCGGATTCCAGGTTCCCGCCCGGCACCTCGACGTTCTGCTCCTGGAGCGCCTGGACGAACTCGCCGGCGGTCAGGTCGTGGGCCTCGAGCCGGCCGCGGTCGACCCAGATCCGGACCTCGCGCTCGCGGTAGCCGCCGAGCAGGATGTTTCCGACTCCCTCCACGGTCTGGAGCCGCGGCCTCAGCGTCCACCGGGCGTATTCGCCCACCGACTGCGGGTCGGGTCCCATGAGAGCGATCCACATGATCGGCTGAGCGCTGATGTCGAGCTTGTCGACGGTCGGAGGCTCGGCGTCCCGCGGCAGCTGGCCGGCCACGGCCGAGACCTTCGCGCGGACGTCCTGGGCGGCGATGTCGATATCGCGCTCGAGCTCGAATTCGACCGTCACGGTCGACACCCCGAGCCGCGAGGCGGAGGTGATGTGCTTGACCCCCTCGATCGCCGAGAGCTCGTTCTCGATTACGTCGGTGACCGCCGACTCGACGACCTCGGGGCTCGCGCCGGGCAGGACCGTGGAGACGGTCACCGTCGGGAAGTCCACGTCGGGAAACCGGTTGACGCCGAGGGACCGGTAGCCCAAATAGCCGAACAGCACCAGCGCCGTCATCGCCATGACCGTGAAGATCGGGCGGCGGATCGCGGTTTCGGAGAGGAACACGGCTCAGCCCCTTCGTTCGATCGGTTCGGCCTCGCGAGGGGCGATCCGTACCGTGGCGCCGTCCCTCAGGCCCTGCTGTCCGGCCTCGACGACGATCTCCCCCGGCTCGATACCCTCCAGGATCTCGACGAGGCCGTCGATGCGAGCTCCCACCCGGACGGCCCGCCGCTCGGCGAGCGAGTCGCGCACCAGATAGACGAAGTTGTCGGACCCCTCGGTCACGATCGCCTCCTCCGGAACCACGGGCGCCCCCTGATGGATCGAGGTCGTGAGCTCGACGTCGGCGTACGCGCCGGGCCGGACCCCCAGGTCGGGGTTCGAGTACGTCGCGGTCACCTCGAAGGTCCGCGTCTCGGGGTCGATCCGGGGACTGACGTAGTCGACGTCCGCGACGCGGCTCGAAACCGTATCCGAGCGTACCCGGAAGCGAATCGGCGCCCCCTCCCGGACCCGATCCACGTGGATCTCCGGGACCTCGAACCGGATCTTGACCGGCCGGGCGTCCACCAGGTCGAAGAGCAAGTCCTGCGCGCTCACGTACTGGCCGAGCTGGACGTGCCGCTTGCCCACGGTCCCGGCGAACGGGGCGCGGACGGTGGCCTTCCCGAGGTCGCGGCGGGCGGTCTGCAGCCGGGCGGCGGCCTGCTCGACCGCGGCCCTTTCGCTCTCGACCTCCGCTTGCAGGTTCTCGTACGTCTGCTGATCGATCGCGCCGGCGTCGATCAGCTTCGTGTACCGCTCGAGGAGCTTCTCGTCCGCCGTCAGCGTGGCGCGCGCGCGCGAAAGCTCGGCCGCGGCCACCTGGACCTCGTCGGCGTAATCGCCCGGATCGATCTGGATCACCGGCGTGCCGGCCGAGGCGCGGCACCCCTCGTCGCAGAGCACCCGGGACACCTGGCCCCCCACCTCGGCCGCGACCTGCGTCTGGTTGTCGGCCTCCACGGTCCCCACCGCCCGGACCACGGCGGGCACGTCCATCGCCCGAACGTGAACGGTGTCGATCAGCGCGGCGCCCGAGCCCTCTCCTCCGGCGTCCCCGCCGCACGCCAGCATCGTCGCCGCGACCGTGGCGGCCGCCATCATCGTCGTCATCGTCCTCAGAAGCGCCACTGGAGTCGTCCTTCCCATCGGATATTGTGGATCGTCCGCGTCTCCCGGTTCTCCGGCACGAGCGGATCGGCGAAACGCACCCCGACCGCGGTCCCCTCGGCCATGACGCCCCATCGCTCGGCGAGCGCCCCACGGATGCCGGCCCCGTAGGACCACTGCGACTGGGATCGGGTGGGCAGGTCTCCACGGGGGTTGGTGACCAGTGCGCCCAGCCCGCCGACCGCGTAGGGGGTCACGGGCAGGTTCGCCAGCGGCCCGAACTCCGGGGCCAGGAGAACCTGGAGGTCGAGCGACCACACACCGGCGTCGACCGGCTCGTCCGCCGTCAGGGTCGTGCCGCCCCAGGCCACCGCCGCCCGGCCGCTGACGCCGCGCCACAGGTCGCGCTCGAGGGAGAGGGTCCCCATGGCGACGTCGTCGAAGGGGACCGACGCCTCGTCCCATCCGAGGGTGGCCACGCCGAAGCCGAGCCCGTAGTCGCGCTCCACCTCGGCGATGCCGCCCGGCGGAGGCGCCTGGGCGGCCAACCCCGGCGGGACCGCGAGCCCGGCGAGCAGCAACGCCGACACGCCGCGCCTCATCGCCCCCCGATGGCGTTCTCGAGCTGGGCCACCGCCAGCATGTGGTCGTACAGGGCCTCGGCCGCGTCCGTCTCGGCCTGGACCACGTCCTGCTCCGCTTCGTCGAGCTCGAGCTGCGTCGAGAGGCCGTTCCGGAACCGGACCACCGCGATCTCGTGGGCCCTGCGCGCGAGCTCGATCGTGGCCTGGCTCGCCTCGACCGCCTCGGCGGCGGCCCCCACCGACTGCCAGGCGTCGAGCACCTGGAGCCGGACGTCGCGTTCGAGGGCGCGGAGCCGCTCGAGCGAGGCCATGTAGTCGGCCCGCGCCTGGAGCGTCCTCCCCTGCGCCTCGCGCCCGTCGAAGACCGGGATCCGCAGCTCCAGCGCGGCGGAGGCCGACTGGCTGAAGTCCCGGTCCTCGGGGACGAAGTCGGCCGAGGAGGCGCGCCGGGTCAGGTCGAGCAGGAGCGAGAGGGTCGGATACGACTCCGAAGCCTCGACCTTCACCAGCTCCTCGTTCAGGTCGACGGTCTCCTTCTGCGCCTCCAGGTCGGCCCGACCCGCCAGCGCCACGGCCGTGACCTCCTCCAGCTCGACCGCGATCGGTCGGAACGCCAGGGTGTCGGACAGCTCCACGTCCCGCTCGAGCGGCAGGCCGGTCACGCGCTTCACGCTGTTGAGCGCCAGCCGGAACGCGTTCCGCGCCTGGATGAGCGGCGGGCGTTCGCTTTCGACGGCCACCTGGGCCGTCAGCAGGTCGAACTCCGAGACGGTCCCCACGTCGTGGAACAGGCGGACCTGATCGAGCCGCTGCTCGGCCAGCCGAAGCGCGTTCTCGCGCACCCGGACCCGGGCCCGGGCCAGCAGGGCGTCGTAGTACGCCCGGCGAGCCCGGAGCTCGACATCGGACAGCGCTCGCTCGTAGGCGGCCTCGGTGGCCGCGCGGCCGTGCCGGGCGGCCCGTACGCCGGCCCCGAGCGACCTGTCGAAGATCGGCTGCTCGACCGACAGCGAGAACGCGTGCTCGTTCTCGTCACTGATCGAGATCTGCTCGGTCTCCCCGTTCTGGCCGAAGAACAGGACCGGGCGCTGGAGGTTGCGGATCATCCGGTACGTGCCGTCGACGGACGGCAGAGCGCGGGCGAAGGCCTCGCGGATCAGGCCCTCGGTGCGGTCCACCGAGACCCGCGCGATCCGCGCCTCTTCGTGGGACTCCAGCGCGCGCGCCACCGCCTCCTCGACCGACAGCGCCACGGCCCCCGGGGCGGGGGGCGCGTCCGGCCCCGGCGTTCGAAGCGCCTCCTGACCCGCGGCTGGCGTGGCGAGGGCGAGGCCGACGGCGAGGAGCGCCGCACCGATCCACGATCCGGAGGATCGACCGGCTGTAGGATTTTTCCGAGACTTGAACATTCCCCCCCTCATCGGCGTATCTTACGGTGTCGGGTCGCTCGATCCGGCACCGACTGCCCGGGAGTCCTCCTTCCGGGAGTCACCCGCGGTTTCTGTTTGACCCGGCAGAAGCCGCACCCGGCGGCTTCACCGGGGCATCGCGAAGAGGGTCATCCGCAGCACGGCGCGTCGCCGGTGGCCAGCCTCGAGACCAGGCTGGAGAGGAGTTCGCGGGCGCGGGAGAGCTCCTCCGCGCTCAGTTCCGCCACCAGCTCGGCCTCCACCTCCTCCCACAGCGCCACCAGGCGCGGCACGAGCGCCTCGCCCCGCGCCGTGAGGTGGACGAGATAGGAGCGACGGTCCCCCGGGTTCGGCTCGCGGCGCGCGATCCCCTCCCGCTCCATCACGTCGAGGGTCCGAACCAGCGTCGACGGCTCGACCTCGGTGTGGGCGGCGAGGGATTGCTGGGTCATCGGACCGTGAAGCCACAGGCTCGCGATCGAACGCGCCTGGGCGGGCGTGAGCCCGAGCCCGGCGTCGGCCAGGGCGATCTCGAGCCGGCGCGTCACCAGTCGACCGATCAACAGGCAGAGTGGCGCGAGCTTCTCGGCGAGACCGGACTCCCTCCAGCGATCCCGGGCCGCGGGGAACGGGGCGTCCGCTCCGGTCCCGGGCGTGATGGCGTCTGCATCTATCATGGTGTGCTTATTATAAGATGACCAATAAGTGCCCGTCAATGAAAATCCCCGGCGCGCCGCCGTCTCATGCGTATGGGCTCCCGTACGTGGATATTGGGCCCGATGTTTCGCGGCCTTCTCATCGCGCTCGCGTGCGCCGGCTCCCCGGCCGTCCCGGCGAAGGACCCGGCTCCCGCCGTCTCCGTGCCCATGGACGCGCCCACCCCGTCCGGAGTTCATCGTGGGCCGGGGGCGGACGAGGCCGCCCATGTCCTCGGCGGGTTCTGGGCCGCGGGGGCCGGATACGCCGCGGCGACCCACGTCGACCTCGATTCCAGGGACCGGCCGCTCGTCGCCGTCGCCACCGCCGCGGCCGCCTCGCTCGCCAAGGAGGCGTTCGACGCGTGGGTCCAGGACGAGCGCTTCTCGGGCGCCGACCTCCTGGCCGACGCCCTCGGCGCCTTCGCCTTCCTCGCCCTGGTCGCGGTCGCCGGCCCCTGATGCTGCGCGAGTGCCTCGTCGTCGACGGCCACATGGACACCCCGCTGCGGATCCTCGACGACGGCGTCGACATCGGCGAACGGAACCGGCGCGTCCACGCCGACCTGCCCCGGATGCGAGAGGGCGGTCTGGACGCCGTCTTCCTGGCCGCGTGGGTGGACCCCGCCTACGCGCCGGGCGGGGGCTTCGAGCGCGGCGCCTCGCTCCTCGCGGCGATCCGAGGGGTCGCGGAGCGCCACCCCGAACGGGCCGGGTTCGCGACCACGGCCGCCGAGGTCCGCGCGATCGCCGCCGGGGGCGGGATCGCCCTGCTGGCCGCCGTGGAGAACGGTCAGGCGCTGGAGGGGGATCCGGCCAACGTGGCCCGGCTGGCCGAGTCGGGCGCCCGCTATCTGACCCTCACCTGGATGAACTCGAACGAGCTGGGCGATGCCGCGGGGGGCGCGTCGATCCACGGCGGGCTCTCCGATCTCGGCCGGGACGTCGTCCGGGAGATGGAGCGGGTCGGAATGGTCGTCGACCTGGCGCACGCGGCGACCCGCACCTTCTTCGACGCCCTGGCGATGGCCACCCGCCCGGTGGTGGTGAGCCACGCCTGCACGGAGGCCCGCGGGCACCACCCGCGGAACGTCTCGGACGACCAGATCCGGGCGGTGGCGGAGACGGGAGGGCTGATCGGGATCGCGTTCATGCCCGCCTACCTCGACCCCGGCGCGCCCGAAACCGCCGACTCGGGGGCGATCGTCGACCACCTCGAGCGGGTGGCCGGCGTCGCCGGCGTCGATCACGCGGCCCTCGGCTCGGACCTCGACGGCATCCCCGCCCTGCCTGGGGGGATCCGCGGCGTGGAGGATCTCCCGGTGGTCGTCCAGGAGCTCGAGCGGCGCGGCTGGGGCGGAGGCGACCTGGAGAAGGTCCTGGGCGGCAACTGGCTCCGCGTGATCGCGGCGACCGATCCCCCGGGCTGACCCGGGAGCGGTCCCGGCTGCATCTTTTCCTTCCTTCCGGTGTAGATTGCTACCGACGAATCCTGCGTCGGCCTCGCCCCGGTCCGTCGCCAACCCGATCTCGACCGAACCGACATGGCCCGATCCAAAACGAAGAACGGAACCGCCCGACGGCGCGGAGTTCGCATCCTCGGCGGCCTCGCCGTCGTGCTCCTCGTCGCCCTGGCGGCGTACATGGTGGTGCTCGAGCGGCGGGTGACGGCGAAGTGGGAGGGGCGGAAGTGGAGCGTCCCGTCGAAGGTCTACAGCGATGCCTACCTGCTGCATCCGGGCAAGGACCTCGACGCCCGGGACTTCGAGGCGCGTCTCCAGCGGCTGGGCTACCTTGAGCAGTCCGGAGGCGTCGACGAGCCGGGCGAGTACGCCAAGGGGGAGAACCGATGGCTCGTCTACCTCCACGCCTTCGCCTATCCCGACGGCGACAATCCCGCCTATCCGGTCCGGATCGAGACCGGCGGCGGGGTGATCCGTGAGGTCACCCACGGCCGGACCGGCGAGAATCTCACCAGCGCCGCCCTCGAGCCCGAGGTGATCGGCGTCATCTTCGACCGTCACATGGAAGACCGAACGCCGATCGATCTCGAGGAGATCCCCCAGCATCTCGTCGAGGCCGTCCTCGCAGTGGAGGACGCCGTCCTTCAGATTGAAATGGTCCATAGCTCAGTTCCGGTGCGCCGCGCTGTCGGCCAATATGTTGGCGAGCATCCTGTCGCCGCCGCGGGTAAGGATAGATTCCGGGTGGAATTGCAAGCCCCACTGGCGAGCTTCGACGTCGCTGATCGCCATCACGATCCCGTCCGCCTCCGCATGCACCCGGAACCGCTCCGGAATGTCGCGGGTGCAGAGGCTGTGATAGCGCCCGACCGGCGAGAGGCCGTCGATGCCGCGGAAGGGTCCGGCCCCATCATGGTGGAGGAAGCTCGCCTTGCCGTGCACCGGCTCCGGCGCCCGCGCCACTTCCCCGCCTGCCTGGAGGACGATCGCCTGGTGACCGAGGCAGACGCCGAGCAGC
>JAHWKZ010000026.1 GCA_019347645.1 Gemmatimonadota bacterium
CGATGCCAGTCAGTCCGCCGAAGACATGTCGGGGAGCTCCGCATGAGCCTGACCTCGACCATCTACACCATGGGCACAGCCCTGAGCCGCGCTCAGGAGAACCAGACCCCCGTCGCACTGCTGGTGGAGGGCCACTGGATCAGCGGCCGGGTGATGGCCATCGACGGGCCGTGCTCGGAGGAGCCAGAACCGTGTGGGGGGCGGGAAGGGGACGGTTCGGTAGAGAGGGCTCTTCACGTTGTAAAGCACTTGACGAAACAGAACTCTTGCGATAGCCTGTGCGCGTGACTCCCAAGACCGACCCCGTGACCGTGGACTTCGGCGACCGCGCCGGCGCCGACCTGCGCTACATACGCGACGCGATGGAGCGCGCCGGCTCGTTCACGGCCGTCCCCGGGTGGGGGATGGTGGCGATGGGGATGACCGCCCTGGCGGCGTCGGCGCTGGCCGCGGCGCAGCCGACGTTCGAGGGGTGGCTGGCCGTGTGGCTCGCGGAAGGGGCCCTCGCCGTCGCGGTGGGTGGGGCCGCGATGGCGCTCAAGGCCCGGCGGCTGGGGACGTCGCTCGTCGCTCCACCGGCGCGGAAGTTCGCCATGGGGTTCGCCCCCGCGATCGCGGTGGGGGCGCTGTCCACCGTCGCTCTCCTTCGCGCCGGCGCCCACGACCCGATCCCCGGGACCTGGCTCTCGCTCTACGGGTGCGCGGTCGTGGCGGGAGGCGCCTTCTCGGTACCTGCGGTCCCGCTGGCGGGAGCGGGCTTCCTCGCGCTCGGAGCGGCGGCCCTCGTCGCGCCGGAGGCGGGTGACCTGCTCCTGGCCCTGGGCTTCGGCGGCGTGAACCTGGGGTTCGGGGCCTGGGTCGCCCGGAGGCACGGTGGCTGAGCCGCGTCGCCAGGAAGACGACGTGGAGGGGGAGCGCTCCGCGCTCAGGAGCCTGAGAGGCCTGGCGCGGGGCGAGGAGTCCCTCGGCCTCGACCCCTTGATCCATGGGAGGATCCGGCTCGGGATCGTGAGCGCGCTCGCCGTGCAGGAGAGGATCGGGTTCGGGGAGCTCCGGGACCTGCTGCAGACCACGGACGGCAACCTGAGCACACACGCCCGAAAGCTGCAGGAGGCCGGGTACCTGGCGGTCGAGAAGTCGTTCCGGGGCAAGGTCCCGCACACCGAGTACCGGCTCACCCGGGCCGGGCGGGAGGCCCTCGATCGCTACCTGGCGCACCTCGAGGGGATCATCCGGGTGGCGCGGGGGGAGTCGGAGTGAGTTTTTTTTTGACCTCCAACTTTGTATATCAAAGACCTTTGTGAAGGAGGGATGATGGACGTTCCACCGCGTTCCACGATGGAGGACCTTCCGCTGCGCTGGAGTCCACCGGACCGTCGGTGGTTCCTCGCGGCGGCGGCCCTCGGGATCGCCGGAGACGCCCTCCTCCGAGCCGGTCCCGGCGCGGGTCTAGCGCTGTGGCTGGCGGCGCTGCCCCTCGTGGGCGCCGGCCTGGCCCGCAGGCACGGCCGCCTGGGGTGGGGACGGGCCACGGTCGTCGGCCTGGGGGTCGCGGCCGCGGCGACTCTGGCCGTCCGCTCGGCTCCTCCCCTGCAGCTTCTCGCGATCGGCCTGGTCGGGCTCTCGGTGGGATGGTCGCTCCTCGAACGGCCGTGGACGAGCGGGCTGGTCGCCCGGCTGGGGGCGCTGACCGTGGCGGGGTTCTCGGCCGTCGCGCTGGCGCCCGTCGGAGCGTTCGCCGCTCGCCGCGCCACGGAAAGCGACTGGTCGCGCCGGTCGACGGTGGCCGCGCGCGGCGCGGTGGCGGCGGCCCCGGTCCTGGTGCTGGTGGCCGGCCTCTTCGTCGCCGGCGACCCCGTCTTCGCCCGCTATGCCGATCGCCTGCTGGAGGCCGGGCTCGCGGAGGCGCTCTCGCATCTCGCGCTCGCGCTCCTCCTCGCGTGGATCGCCGGCGGTCTCGTCCATTCGATCGCGGCCGTCCGTGTCGAGGACCCCGCGCTCGAGCCCGGGCCGCTGGGGCGGTTCGCCGCCGAGGCGATCGTGGCGCTCCTGCTGGTGGACCTGCTCTTCGCGACGTTCCTCGGGGTCCAGGCTCGGGCACTCTTCGGCGGACGGGCGTTCGTGGAGGCGACCGCCGGCATGACGTACGCCGAATACGCCCGGAGCGGATTCTTCCAGCTCGCCCTCGCCGCCATGGTCGCCCTCCCCACCGTGTTAGCGGCCGACTGGATCGTTGCGCCGACATCGGAGCACCGCCGGACCTTCGTCGGGCTGGCGTACGGCCTGGCCGCGGGCGTCGTCCTGGTCCTCGCCTCGGGGGCGCACCGGATGTGGCTCTACGTGGACGCGTACGGCCTGACCGAGGCCCGGCTGTACGCCTCGGCGTTCATGGTGTGGCTGGCGATCGTGGCGGTCTGGCTCGCGGCGACGATCGCCGGGGGCCGCTCGGAGCGTTTCGCGGCGGGTTCCCTCGTGGCCGGGTGGGTCCTGTTCGTCGCGATGGTCGCCCTCAACCCGGCCGGCCTGGTCGTGCGGGTCAACGCCGAGCGCGCCTCGGCGGGGGAGATGCCCGGCTTCGACGTGGAGTACGGAGCCAGCGCGCTCGGGATCGACGCGGTCCCCGCGCTGGTCGAGGCGGTGCAGCGGCTTCCGGCCGCCGAGGGGTGCCGCGTGGCGGCCCACGTGATGGACCTGCGGGACCGGCGGTTGGACGGGGATCCACGAAGCTGGACGGTCGCCCGATGGCTCGCCGGGAGAGCGGTGTCGGGGCACGAAGCCGAGCTGCGCGCGGCAGCCGTCGGGTGTCGGGAGGAAAGGCCCGGTGAGGGTCCCGGGACGGTCCACCAGGGCCTCCGGTCGGTTCCGCGTACGAGGGCCGGATGACGGGAACCGGAGCGGACCGGATTCCTTCTACCATGAATGGAGTCCACCTCTTGCGATTTCGACCGCGATTCCAGTAGGATCATGCCCATGGCACCCCGAGCGATCGCCTCCACCACGATCTCCTTCGGTCTCGTGACCGTGCCGGTGAAGCTGTATTCGACCGGTCAGTCGTCGAGCAAGGTGTCGTTCAACATGATCCACGAGCCGTGCGCCGCCCGGCTGCGTCAGCAGTACGTCTGCGTGAAGTGCGAGGAGGTCGTGGAGAAGGAGGAGATCGTCAAGGGGTACGAATTCGCCAAGGACCAGTACGTGCTCTTCACCCCCGACGAGCTGGCCCGGATCGAAACCCCGACCACCGAGGGAATCGAGATCCGGGAGTTCGTCGAGGCCGACGACGTCGATCCCGTCTACTACGATCGCGCCTATTACCTGGGGCCCGACAAGGGCGGCGCGCGCGCATACCGTCTGCTGTCGGAGGCGCTGAAGGAGACCGAGCGCGTGGCGATCGGCCAGTACGCCGCCCGCGGCAAGGCCTACCTCGTGATGCTGAGGCCGATGAACGGCGGGATCGCGATGGAGCAGCTCCGTTACGCGGACGAGGTCCGCTCGTTCGAGGAGATCGAGGTCGGCGACGTGGAGGTCAAGGAGCAGGAGCTCGAGCTCGCCCGCCAGCTGATCGAGCAAGCGGGCGCCGAGGCGTTCGAGCCCGCGAAGTACGAGGACACCGTCCGGGCCCAGATGTTGGAGATGATCGAGGCCAAGGTCGAGGGCGAGGAGATCGCCGTCGCGCCCGCCGAGCGGGCCGAGCCCCAGATCATCGACCTCATGGGCGCGCTCAAGGCGAGCCTCCAGAAGGAGGGCAAGAAGCCCGCCGCCAAGGCGGCCAGGGAAGGTGCGAAGAAGAAGCCCGAAGCGAAGAAGGCGCGGAAGAAGAAGTCCGCCGGCGGCTGAGCCGCCCGCTCGATGACCGGCTACACGACCCGCGAGGTGGCCGAGATCCTGGGCCTCTCGCCCCGCCAGGTCCGCACCTACGCCCGCTCCGGATTCCTCGAACCGGCGCGTGGATCCCGCAACGAATACCGATTCTCGTTCCGCGACATCGTGCTGCTTCGCGTGATCCGCGACCTTCTGTCCGCCGAGGTGCGACCGCGGCGGATCCATGGCGCGCTGGCGAAGCTGCGCGATCGACTCCCGGCGGGGCGGCCTCTCTCCAGCCTGCGGATCGCGACCGACGGGGAGCGCGTGCTCGTCGAGAGCCCCTGGGGCACCTGGGAGGTCGAGAGCGGTCAGATGGTGATCGACTTCGCGGTCGCCGAGCTGGCCGAGCGGGCCGTTCCCTTCGCCCGTCGGCGGGTCGAGGAAACCGGCACGGGCCCTCGTGTCCTGGACGCGGACGACTGGTACAACGTCGGCGTGGATCTCGAGGCGGTGGCCCTGGAGGAGGCCGCCCGCGCGTACCGTATGGCGCTGGAGGTCGATCCCGACCACTCGCCCGCGAACGTCAACCTGGGGCGCCTGCTCCACGAGACGGGAGACGTGATGACCGCCCGGGAGCACTACCGACGGGCCCTGGCCGCCGACCCGTGCAACCCGGTGGCGGCGTACAACCTGGGCGTGGCGCTGGAGGACGCGGGGGACGTCGAGGGGGCGATCGGCCTCTATCGACGAGCGGTCCGGCTCGACCCGGCCCGGGCCGACGCTCATTTCAACCTGGCCCGGATCTACGAAGGCCGCGGCGAACGCGACAAGGCGTTCCGTCACTACCTGCGATACCAGGCGCTGGCGGGGCGTGAGAGGGGCTGAATCGGCCGCCTCGTTGCGACCCTCGAGTACACCGGGACTAGCCGATCGCCCCCTCGGCCACCGCCCGTCGCGCGCGCTCCAGCCGCTCGAGGTTGCCGATCTCCATCCACTCCGAGCCCCCGATGTCCCAGGCCACGATCCGATGGCCGGCGGCCGAGAGGCGGAGGTAGGCGGCGAGGATGGAGAACGTCCCCTCCTCGGTCAGCAGGTCGAGGAGCTCGGAATCGACGACGTGGATCCCGGCGAACGGCCATCGATCGGTCTGGCCGGCCGGCTCCCGCGCGGTCACCGAGTCGCCGGTGCCGGTGTTCGACCATCCGTAGAGGCCGATCTCGTCGAACAGCAGGAAACGCGACGTCTCGCGGCGACCGACGGCCAGGCTCGCCGATGCGTCGCTCCCGACGTGGTCGGCGTACATCGAATCGAGATCGGCGTCGGTGAGGATGTCCACGTTGTGGAGGAAGAACGGCCGATCGCGGCGGAAGAGAGCCCTTGCCGCCTTGACGCCCCCCCCGGTCCCGAGCGGGCGCTCGGGCTCGCGGCTGATCGCCACCTCGACCCCCAGATCGGCGTTCTCGAGGAACGTCTCGATCCGATCGACGTGATGGTGGACGTTGACGATCAGCCGGTCGGCGCCGGCGGCGACCAGCCGGCGAGCGATCCGCTCGAGCATGGGGACGCCTCCGACCTCGACCAGCGCCTTGGGGATCGTGTCGGTGATCGGGGCCAGGCGGGTGCCGAGACCCGCCGCCAGGATCATCGCGTCCACGTCAGGAGCCGGGGCCGTCCGAGGCAGCCCCGGCCGGCGCGGCGGCGTCGGCTCGAGGGGGACGACCGCTGCCCGTATCGGAGTCGGCCGGCCACCGTGGCGACTCGCGGTGGGTCAGGACGACCCGGACGCCGGGGAAGCGCTCCTCGAGCCAGCGAGCGAGCCGCTCGGCCAGGTAGACGGAGCGGTGCTGGCCGCCGGTGCAGCCGTACGCCACCGACAGCTCGGAGAAGCCACGCTCGAGATAGGTCTCGACCTGGGCGCCGACCAGCTCCCGGGTCCGCTCCCAGTACGCCTCCAGCTCGGGGACCGCCTCGAGCCATTCGACGACCTCCCGGTCGCGGCCGCTCACCCCCCTGTAGGCGTCCTCACGCCCCGGGTTCGGAAGCGCGCGGCAGTCGAACACGAAGCCGCCTCCGTGCCCGGTCTCGTAGCCCGGATAGCCGTGCCTGTAGCTGAAGCTGGTCAGCCGAACGGTCAGCCCCTCGAACGGATCCTCGTCGGGCTCGGGCGCCCAGCGATCGACGATTCGGCGGAACACCGTCTCGATCTCTGGGAGCTCGAGCGGCATCCCGTCGTCGAGGATGCCCTCGATGTTCGCCGCGGCGTACGGGACGCTCCTCAGGAACCCGGGCTTGCGCTCGAAGAACCCGCGGTAGCCGTAGGCGCCCATCGCCTGCACGATGCGAACGACGACGTAGCCGCCCCACCGTTCCAGGAACCCGGCGCGGTCGAACCGCGTGCGCTCGGCGAGGGCGTCGAGGTAATGCCCGAGGAGCCGCCCGCGCGCCTCCTCGGGCAGATCCGCCTTGGCGTCGTAGAGCAGCGAGGCGAGGTCGTACTGTCGCGCTCCGCGACGGCCGCCCTGGTAGTCGATGAAGCGCGGCTCCCCGTCGACCAGCATGACGTTCCGGCTCTGGAAGTCGCGGTAGAGGAAGGAGTCGATCTCGGCCTCGAGCAGGAAGTCGGCGAGAGCCTCGAAGTCGCGCTCGAGCCGCGCCTCGTGGAACGGCACGTGGGCGAGCTTCAGGAAGTGGTACTTGAAGTAGTTGAGGTCCCACAGGATCGATCGCCGGTCGAAGGCCGTGTGGGGGTAGGCCAGGTCGTAGTCGACCACCCGATGGCCATCGACCTGGAAGCGGGGGAGGATCTCCACCACCCTCCGGTAGATGGCCTCGATCGAGCTCGGGAAGCGTCCCGACGACCCGGCTCGCGCCGCCCCGAGGGCGTCGAAGAGCGTCGTGTCGCCGAGATCCTCCATGAGCCAGACGCCCGCCTTCTCGTCGGCGGCCACGATCTCGGGCACCGGCAGCTCGATCGAGCGGAACGCCTCGGAGAAGGCGAGAAAGGCGCGATTCTCCTCGCTCTCGGGACCGAAGGCGCCGACGAGGGTCGAGCCGTCGTTGCCGACCAGCCGCCAGTAGCGGCGCTGCGAACCGTCGGCCGCGACCTCCTCGATCGCCTCCGGCCGCCGGCCGAAGCGAGCTTCGTAGAGGTGGAGGACGGGGGCGTGCATGGGTACGAAGGTACCGGCTCGGGACGGCGGATGCGAAGCGTGGGCGGAGGCCTACCGGCCGAACGCTCCGAGCGCCGAGGATCCCGCGACCGCACCCGCCGGGCCGAGCGAGGCCCGGTCGTGGGCGGCGTCCAGGTCGAGCGCGGGGCCCTTGGGGACGATCCCCTTCGGATTCAGGGTGCGGTGGGTCCCGTAGTAGTGCCGCTTGATATGGTCGAAGTTCACCGTCGCGGCCACGCCCGGCTGCTGGTAGAGGTCACGGAGATAGGGCCACAGGCTCGGGTAGTCGACGATCCGACGCAGGTTGCACTTGAAGTGGGTGTGGTAGACGGTGTCGAAGCGGATCAGCGTGGTGAACAGGCGCCAGTCGGCCTCCGTCTGACGGTTTCCGACCAGCCACCGGGCTCCCTCGAGCCGCGCGTCCAGCCAATCGAGGGCCTCGAACAGGGCATCGAAAGCCTCGTCGTACGCCGCCTGGGTGGTGGCGAAGCCGGTCTGGTAGACGCCGTCGTTCACGTGTCGATAGACACGATCGTTGACCGCGTCGATCTCCTCTCGGAGCTCCTCGGGGTAGAAGTCGGGCGCTTCCGGATTCGCCCACTCGTCGAACTCGACGTTCAGCATCCGGATGATTTCGGCGGATTCGTTGTTGACGATCGTCTTCCGATCGGTGTCCCACAGGACCGGTACGGTCACCCGTCCGTCGAAGGCCGGGTCGGTGGCGGCGTACGCCTCGGCAAGGAAGTTGAATCCTTCGACCTCGTCCTTGCCGTGGTCCTCTCCCTCCCGGAAGCGCCATCCCTTCTCGTCGCGGATCGGATCGACGACGGTCATGCCGATCGCCTCCTCGAGCCCCTCGAAGCGGCGGAACAGGATGGTGCGGTGGGCCCACGGACACGCCCACGAGACGTAGAGGTGGTAGCGGCCGGCCGCGGCGGGAAATCCAGAGGAGCCGTCCGCGGTCACCCGGTTCCGGAACGGGCTCTCCTGACGGACCCAGCGCCCCCGCTCGTCGCTCTCGCGTGGGAACTCGGCATCCGTGGCGTCGCTCATCGGGCTCCTTCGGCTGGAGAGCCGGGGACAGGGAATACTACGTCCGGAACGGTAGCGGAGCGCCGGCTCGTCCGCCGTCGGATGGCTGACGTATCCGGGGAACTCCGGCGGACGTCGCCGGTACCGAAGGAGGAGCCTTCTTCGCCACCCCCTCGGAGGAGATCGATGAAATCGGCCCATTCCCGACCCGCCATGCTCGCACGCGCCGCCGCGCTCTCGATCCTCGTCCTCGGCTTCACCGCCGGATGCCGGGGAACGGTGCCGATCGGCGAGCTCCTCGACGATCCCGGTCGCTACGACGGCGAGACGGTCCGGGTGAAGGGGCGCGTCACCGAGTCGGTCGGGGCGCTCGGCTACGGGGGCTACCGGATCCAGGACGGGACCGGGACGCTCAACGTCGTGAGCCGCGGACGCGGCGCCCCCACCGAGGGCGCGCGGGTGGGGATCGAAGGCATCTTCCACAGCGTCTTCACGTTCGGGAATCGCAGCGAAGCCGTGCTCGAGGAGCGGGACCGGTTCGATCCCTGAGTTCGAGCGACGGGACGTCCGCCGGCGGGCTGCGAGCGGGGGCGTCGGCTGATACGTTTCCCGAGAGATGGACGCCGAGAGATCGGGAGGAGGACCGCGATGATGGAAAGGTCGCCGAGGATCGAGGACCTCGACTGGGGCCGCCTGGCCGTGGAGGGGCGCGAGGCGCCCTACAAGGACGCGAAGCTGTGGCCCGGGGGCTCGCGCGAATGGGACTGGAACGAGACCGGCACGCGCCACGTACCGGGCGTCCAGCCGGCCGACGTCGAGGAGGTCGTCGAGCACGGCGCCGAGGTGGTGGTCCTGGGCCGGGGCATCCTGGGGGCGCTGCGGGTGAAGGACGAGACGCTGGAGGCGCTGGAGCGGGCGGGTGTGGAGGTGCACGTGGCGAAGACCGAGGAGGCCGTCCGGCGATACAACGAGCTCCGCGAGGCGCGGCCGACCGGCGGCCTCTTCCACACGACCTGCTGAGGAGGTTCCATGGGCGAGCGGACGGCCACTTTCGCGGCGGGGTGCTTCTGGGGCATCGAAACGGCGTTCCGGGAGGTCGAAGGGGTGGTGGACGCGGAGGTCGGCTACACGGGCGGGAGCACCGAGGAGCCCACCTACGAGCAGGTGTGCACGGGCCGGACGGGGCACGCCGAGGCGGTGCGGGTCGTCTACGACCCGGAGCGGGTCTCCTACGAAGCGCTCCTGAGCGTCTTCTGGCGGATCCACGATCCCACCCAGCGCGACCGTCAGGGACCTGACGTCGGGACCCAGTACCGGTCGGCTATCTTCGTTCACGACGAGGACCAACGGAGGGCGGCCGAGAGCTCGAAGACCGATCTCGATCGGTCGGGTCGGCTCTCCCGACCGGTGGCCACGGAGATCGAGGACGCGGGGCCGTTCTGGCGCGCGGAGGAGTATCACCAGCGCTACCTGGAGAAGCGAGGTCGGGGAGGATGCCGCATCCCGTGACCGGGACCGCGGGCGGCGGGACGCGGAGGGACGGAATCCAGCGAATCGAGGAGAAGCGATGGTCGACATCGGAAGCCCCCCACTGAGACGCAGCCGGGAACGTCGGGTCGTCGCCGGCGTGCTGGGTGGAATCGCCGAGCACTACGACCTGAACGTGACGATTCTGAGGGTGGTGTACGTGATCGGCTCGATCGCGTCGGCGGCGTTTCCGGGGACGATCGTCTACATCGTCCTCTGGCTGCTGATCCCGGCGCGGAAGCCCGGCGAGCCGACGCCGGTCCGCGCCTGATGTTCGGCGCGATGTTCGGTGCGAGGAAGCGCCACCGCCGGCGCCTCGTCTGGCGGGGCGTCGCTGCGGGCGCCGCGGCCCTGGCGGCCCTGGCCGGTCGTCAGGGGGCGCGGGCAGCCTGGCGCAAGGCGATGAACGAGGAACCACCCGACAACCCGGCCCGACCCGGCGTCTCCTGGAGGCAGGCGCTCACGTGGACCGCCGGGGTCGCCCTGGCGGGCGGGGTGATGCGGGTCGTGGCCCGGCGGCTGACCGCGTCGGGGTGGCGAAAGGCCACCGACGAAGACCCTCCTGAATGACGGCCCCGGAAGCCCGCGAGCGGGTGAAGTCGCGGGCCCTGGACCTGCTCGCCCGCCGCGAGCATTCGGTCAAGGAGCTGGGCGAGAAGCTCGCCCGGCGGATGGAGGCCGCACCCGAAGTCGTGCGTGAAGTGGTCGAGGAGCTGGCGGACAAGGGTCTGGTCTCCGACGAGCGGTACGCGGAGGCCCATGCCCGCGACGCCGTGAGGCTCAAGCCCCGGGCGGAGCGGAAGCTGGTCTCCGAGCTCGTGGAGCGGGGGGTGCCCGCCCGGGTCGCCGCCCGGGCCGTGGCCGGGGCGTTCGCCGACGAGGAGGTGGACGACCGCGCCCTGGCCATCCGGCTCGCAGACCGGTACCGCGGCCGCCTGGGGGGGGAGTCGACGGAGACGCAGTGGCGGCGGCTCGCCGGCTATCTCCAGCGGCGCGGATTCGACAACGCGCTGATCTACGACGTCTGCGAGGAGATGCTGCCCGAGCCGGATCGAAGCCGGGAGGGGTGACGCCGAGGCTCGTCGATGGCCCGGCCCGGGACGTTCTTCCCGGGCGACCTATCGTGCGTGACAACGCGAGGCCGCCCCCGGTACCTTTCCCCGCTCCATGAGCGGCCACGAGATCCGACAGCGATTCCTCGACTACTTCGTTTCACGCGGCCACACCCGTGTGCCGTCGTCCTCCCTCGTTCCCCACGACGACCCGACGCTCCTGTTCGTCAACGCCGGGATGGTCCAGTTCAAGGACGTCTTCACCGGCCAGCGAAAGCTCCCTTACCGGAGCGCCACGACCTCGCAGAAGTGCCTCCGCGTCTCCGGCAAGCACAACGACTTCGAGAACGTCGGCTACACACCGCGGCACCACACCTTCTTCGAGATGCTCGGGAACTTCTCCTTCGGCGACTACTTCAAGCGCGAGGCGATCGGGTACGCCTGGGAGTTCCTGACCGAGGACCTCGAGCTCCCCGCCGATCGGCTGTGGGCCAGCGTGCACCGGGAGGACGACGAGGCCGCCGCCCTTTGGCCCGAGGTCACGGGGCTGCCGGCGGAGCGGGTCGTCCGGCTCGGGGACGAGGACAACTTCTGGGCGATGGGCGATACCGGCCCCTGCGGGCCGTGCTCGGAGATCTTCTGGGACTACGGACCCGACCGCGGCGAAGGCACGCCCGAGGACAACGAGGAGCGCTACCTCGAGATCTGGAACCTGGTCTTCATGCAGTTCGAGCGGAAGGGGGACGGCACCCAGATCGACCTGCCGGATCCCTCGGTCGACACCGGGATGGGGCTCGAGCGGATGGCCGCCGTGGTCCAGGGGGTCTACTCGAACTACGAGAGCGACCTCTTCACCCCCCTGATCCACGAGGCGTCCCGGCTCCTCGACCGGGAGTACGCCGAGGGCGAGGAAGGGGTCTCCTTCCGCGTCCTCGCCGACCACAGCCGGGCCGCGACGTTCCTGATCGGGGACGGGGTCTATCCGTCCAACGAGGGCCGCGGCTACGTGCTCCGGCGGATCGTGCGGCGGGCCGTCCGGCACTACTGGATGGAGGGGATCCGCGACCCGATCCTCCACCGGCTTGTCGCGACCGTGATCGGCGAGATGGGAGAGGCCTACCCCGACCTGGTGGAGCAGGAGGACCAGATCCGCGTCATCTGCGAGGCCGAGGAGGAACGATTCCTCCAGACGATCGGCCAGGGAATGCAGATCCTCGAGGACGTGCTCGCCGAGACTCCCGAGGACGAGTCGGTCCCGGGCGAAGAGGTGTTCCGCCTCCACGACACCTACGGGTTCCCGCCCGATCTGACCGAGCTGATCGCACGCGAGCGCGGCCACGGGATCGACCAGGCCGGCTATCAGACCCACATGGAGCGCCAGCGGGAACGGGCTCGCGCGGCGGGCGGCTTCGAGGGCGGGGGCGGCGAGGCCGCGGACGCCTTCGAGGTCGGACTCGCGGCCGAGGGCGCGGCGACGGAATTCGTCGGCTACGAGGAGCTGTCGGTGGAGACGGTGGTGGAGCACGTCGAGCGGGCCGAGAAGAGGTTCCGGCTGGTGCTGCGGAAGAACCCCTTCTACGCCACCGGCGGGGGGCAGGTCGCCGACATCGGCCACATCGAGGGGGACGGGTTCCGGCTTTCGGTGGTGGACGTCGAGCGCCACGGCGACACGTTCGCGCCGGTCGCCGAGCTGCTGGAGGGCGACGCCGGGCGCATCATCGCCGGCGCGGCCGTCCACGCGGCGGTGGACCGCGAGCGGCGCCGCGACGTGGAGCGCCACCACACGGTGACCCACGTTCTGCACGCGATCCTCCGCGACAAGCTCGGCGGGCACGTCCGCCAGGCGGGGTCGCTGGTGGCGCCGGACCGGATGCGATTCGACTTCTCGCACCCGAAGGCGCTCCTCCCCGAGGAGGTCCGGGAGATCGAGGACGCCGCCAACCGATGGGTGCTCGAGGACCTGCCGGTCTCGAAGCGGTCCATGACCTACGAGGAGGCGCGCGCCCAGGGGGCGATGGCGCTCTTCGGCGAGAAGTACGCCGACGTGGTCCGGGTCGTGACGATCGGCGAGGGGCAGTCGATCGAGCTGTGCGGCGGCTGCCATGTCCGCCGGACCGGTGAGATCGGACCGGTGAAGATCGTCTCGGAGTCGAGCGCCGCGGCCGGGGTGCGCCGGATCGAGGTGGTCACCGGCTGGCACGCGTTCGACGAGTTCCGCCGCCGGGAGCGGCTGCTCGCCGAGGCGGCCGAGCGGCTCCGGGTGACGCCGGACGAGCTGCCCGCGCGGCTCGAGCGGCTGGTCGAGGAGAAGCGGGAGACGGAGAGGAGCCTCGAGGAGACGCGGCGCAAGGCGGTCTCGGGAGACACCGGAAGGCTCGGCGAGACGACGACCGAGGTCGACGGGACCACGATCTTGACGTTCCGTGCCGAGCCCGTCTCCATGGACGACTTCCGGGCGATCGGCGACGGGGTTCGCAACCGCCTGAAGTCCGGCGTCGGCGTGATCGGCGCCGAGATGGACGGGAAGGCCCACCTGATCGTCGTCGTCACCGACGACCTGCTGGAGGACGGGACGATCGACGCCCCCACCGTCGTCCACGAGGTCGCCCGGGTGATCGGGGGCGGGGGCGGTGGAAAGCCCCACATGGCGCAGGCGGGGGGCAAGGAGGTCGAGAAGATCGACGAGGCGCTCGAGAAGACGCCGGAGATCGTGGCCGGCTTGCTGGAGCGATGAGCGACGATCCCCGTTCCGCTCCCGCCGCGGCGACGGCACGCCCCCGCGCGGTGGAGGCACTCGATCGCGCCCTGGCCGACTGGCTCACGGCGTTCACCGTGTCGCCCGAGCTCGCCGGCCAGATGGCCGACGCCTGCGCCGCGGGCGCGGCGTGGCCGGCCGCCGCGGCGGCCGTCGCCGCTCGCGAGGCGGGGTGGGACGAGGCCGACGCGATGGCGTGGGGAATCGCGGTCGGCGCCCACGCCGGCGCCCTGGAAGCCGCGCGCCGGAGCCTGGTCGGCGGAACGGTCGCCGAGGGTCGAGCGCGAATCACGGCCGACGGCCCGGCGGCCGCCCTGCTCGCCTCCGACGCGCTCGTGGCCGCCGCCCACGAGGCGCTCGGCTCGCTCTCGGCGGAGCGGCTCGCCGGTGCGCTGGAGTCGCTCGAGCGGGTCTTCGGCGACGGCGGCCCCTGGCTTTCCCTTCCGACGAGCGCTCCCGCGGCCGGATGGCGCGCCGTCGAGCCGCTCGCTCTCGCGCCCCTGGAGGGTGCCGGGCCCTCGGAGGAGACGGCGCGAATCCTGGACGCGGCCGAGCGGAGCGAAGATCGAACGCCTGCCCGGGACTGACGGTGGCGCGAGCGGGGCGCTCGAGGCCGCGGCTTCGGCCTGGAGCGGCCTGGTCCAGGCGCTCCTGTCCGACGCCGCGGCTCCACTGGAACGGTTGATCGAGGCCTGCGTGGCCGCCATCGGCGCCGGCGACCGGCTCTATTTCGCCGGCAACGGCGGGTCGGCCGCCCAGAGCCAGCACCTCGCCGCCGAGCTCGTGGTCCGGGAGGCCGCCGAGCGCTACGACGCCGATCAGGCCCTCGGCACCGACACCTCGGTCCTGACCGCGACGGCCAACGACCTGGGATTCGACCGGGTGTTCGCCCGCCAGCTCGAGGCCCTGGGACGCCCCGGCGACGTCCTCGTCCTCCTCTCGGCGAACGGGCGTTCGCCGAACGTGGCGGCCGCGGCCGCCACGGCGAGGGCGCGGGGCGTCGCGGTGTGGGCCTGGACGGGCCGCCGCGGGACCCGGCTCGTGGAAGCGTGCGACGGGGGGATCGTGGTGCCGAGCGAGGACGTGGCCCGTATTCAGGAGGCGCATTTGCTGCTGGGCCACGTCCTGTGCGCCCAAATCGAAGGTAGGTTGTCGGGTCGCTGAAGACGGCGCATCTCGCGGCGATCCCTCGTCGGGGCGCCTGCGGCGTGGTTTTTACCACGCCTCGGCGGCCCTCCT
>JAHWKZ010000027.1 GCA_019347645.1 Gemmatimonadota bacterium
GAGCGAGGGCGGCGGCCGCGTGGAGGGTCCGATGCGGGTGGACGACACCTGTGGAGGGCTCCTCGAGGGCAGCTTCGTCTTCCGCCGCCCCGCCGGCTGATCCGGCGCTCGAGGACTTTCCGCCCCGCTCCATTCCAACCTTTCGCTCCCGACCCCGGTCAGATCCTGTGAACACGGAGGAACACGGGCCGCGGAGGAGACGGATCCTGGCGATCGATCGAAGCGAGTCGACCGGTGAGCGCGACGACGTGCGCCGGGCCGCCGAAGGAGACGCGCGGGCGTTCGAGCGCCTGTACCGGGAGTACGTCCCGATGGTGCACGGGCTGGCCCGCCGGATGGCCGGGAACGAGGACGCGGACGACCTCACCCAGGAGATCTTCGTGAGGGTGTGGGAGAAGCTCGACACCTTCCGCGGGGACGCGGCGTTCGGCACCTGGCTCCACCGGGTGGCGACCAACCTGATCCTCACGCGGCGGAAGGCCCGCTCCCGGTACCGCGATCGCTTCCTCGAGGACGAGGCGACTCTGGAGACGGCGCACGCCACGCCCCGGCTCGTGGGAGCCGCGGTCGACCTCGAGGGCGCGCTGCAGGGGCTCCCCGACGGGGCGCGACAGGTGTTCGTGCTGTACGACGTGGAGGGATACAAGCACGAGGAGATCGCCGACATGTTGGGAGTCACGGTGGGAACCTCGAAGAGCCAGCTCCACCGGGCCCGGATGCTGTTGCGAGAGCGACTGGCGAGCTAGGAGACGCACTTTTGGGAGCGAGACGATGACCGAGCACTGGACCAACCGGCTGTCCGACTATCTCGACGAGGACATGGACCCCCGCGAGCGGCGGAGGGTGGAAGCCCATCTCGCCGAATGCGAGATGTGCGCCGCGGCGCTCGCCGACCTGCGCAGGATCGTGGCCGAGGCGGCCGCCCTCGAGGACGTGCCGCCGGAGAGAAACCTCTGGCCGGGGATCGCCGAGCGGCTCGGGGAGCGACGGGCGGTCGTCGTGCCGCTCGAATCGGCCGCGAGGGCTCGGCGCCGCTTCTCGCTCTCGCTTCCGCAGCTGGCCGCCGCCGTCCTCGCCGTCCTGCTGGTGGGCGTGGGAGGCGCGTGGCTCGCGCTCGAGGAGGGCGGCTCGGCCGATCCGACGGTCGCCGAGGCGCCCCGGAGAGCTCCCGGGGAAGACCGGGTCGACACGTCCCCGATCGTCGCCGTGGCCGAGGATGCCGACCAGACATCGTACGCCGAGGCGGTGGCCGACCTCGAGGCCCGCTTCGAGGAGACTCGCGATCGTCTCGACCCGGAGACCGTGCGCGCCGTCCAGCAGAACCTGGCGATCATCGACCAGGCGCTCGCGGAGATCCGCGCCGCCCTCGCCGAGGACCCGAACGACCCGTATCTAAACCGCCACCTCGCGACGACGATGAGGCGCAAGGTGGACGTGCTCCGACAGGCCACTGAGGCCGTCATCTGAAGGAAGGAAGAGATCCCATGCGAACCGCCATCACCACCACTCTGCTCCTGGCCGCGACGGTCCTCGCCCCGGCGGCGGCCGCCGGTCAGGCCGAGCGGTTCGAGACGACCGTCGAGGCCCCCGCCCGCGGACGGCTCGAGCTCCACAACGGCGACGGGAGCGTGACGATCGACACCTGGAACCGCGAATCCGTGCGCGTGGTGGCGCGGCGACCGTCCGGGTTGCCGATCGAGGTCCAGCGCAAGGGAGTGGCCGTGGTCGTTCGAGCGCCGCGCCAGATGGAGCGCCGGGCCTCCGTCGACTACGCGGTCACCGTCCCCCGTTCGATGGACCTGGAGATCCATGGGATGAACTCCCCGGTGACGATCGAGGGGACGGAGGGCCGGGTGGACGTCCACACCATCAAGGGGAACATCGCGGTGCGCGGCGGTCGGGAGCAGGTCGGGCTCCACACGGTCAACGGCTCGGTGAGCGTGGTGGGCGCCCGGGCGAGCGTGGAGGTGAACGTCGTCAACCAGGCCGTCAGCCTCGGCGACGTGATCGGCACGAGCGTAGGGATCAACGCGGTCAACGGGGCGGTCCGGCTGGACGGCGTGGACGCGCGGCGGGTCGAGGTGACGACCGTGAACGGGAAGATCGCCTTCGACGGTTCGATCCACCCCGATGGGGTCTACGACCTCAACGCCCACAACGGCGGGATCGACATGACGATCCCGAGCGACGCCAGCGCGCGGATCCAGGTCTCCACGCACAACGGCACGCTCCACGTCGGCTTCCCGGTCACGATAGAGGAAGGGCCGATCGGCAAGCGGTTCGACTTCACCCTGGGTGCGGGCCGGGCACGAATCGAGCTGACGTCGTTCAACGGAACGATCGAGCTGCGCCGGCCGGGCTCCTGACGCCCGCCGTCGCCCATCCGGACCACGATGCGAGGAGGAGAACGATGAAGCGTTGGATCACGCCGGCCGCGGCCGGCCTCATGCTCGCCGCCCTGGCCGTCCCGGCCACCGCCCAGCGGACCGACACCTTCGCCTGGCGAGGCGAGATCGCCGCCGGGCAGTCGGTCACGGTGAAGGGGATCAACGGCAAGATCGACGCCCGTCCGTCCACCGGCCGGACCGTCCGGGTCGAGGCCGTCAAGACGGCGAAGAGCGGTTCGGTGGCGGACCTCGACGTCGACGTCCGCCGGGACTCCGACGGGATCACGATCTGCGGGATCTATCCGCTGGAGGACGGCGGGCGGAAGAACGCCTGCGACTCCGGCGGGAGCGGGGACATGCGGGACGGCGCGACGATCGACTTCGTCGTCCACGTGCCGTCGGCCGTGGATCTGGAGGCCCGCACCGTGAACGGCGCGATCACGACCGGCCCGCTCGGCGGCGACGTCTCGGTCTCGACCGTGAACGGGTCGATCGAGGTCACGGGCGCCGGGAAGGTGGACGCCCGAACGGTGAACGGCGCGATCGAGGCCTCCACGGGAGCCGCCACGTGGAACGGCGGCCTGGAGTTCAAGACGGTGAACGGCTCGATCACCGTCACCCTTCCGGCGAACGCGAGTGCACGGGTGGAGGCGAAGACCGTGAACGGGGGCCTGGAGACCGATTTCCCGCTCACGATCCAGGGCAAGTGGGGGCCGCGGCGGATGGAGGGCACCATCGGTCGGGGCGGCGGTACGCTGGAGCTGGAGACGGTCAACGGCGCGATCCGGCTGCGCCGCTCGTAGCGAGTCTCGCCGTCGTCAGCCCTGCCGGCGATAGGTGCCGGTGAGGTCGGCGGTCCCCAGCACGTGGCCCTCGATCGCGCCTTCGAGGTCCTCGCGGGAGGCGCCGGCGTCCAGACCGGCGGGGGCGTCCAGGGCGTAGAGGGTGAAGACGTAGCGGTGGCTCGAGCCGGCCGGCGGACACGGTCCGCCGTACCCTGTCTCGCCGAAGTCGTTCTGGCCCTGGAGCGCGCTACCCAGGTTCTCGAGCCGTGGGGCGTCGCCCACTCCCTCGGGCAGCTCGGCGGCGTGACCCGGCAGGTCGTAGAGCACCCAGTGGGTGAACGTGCCGCCGGGCGCGTCGGGGTCGGTGAGGGTCAGAGCGTAGGCCTCGGTCCCGTCCGGGGCGTCGGACCACGCCAGCGGCGGCGAGACGTCCTCGCCGTCGCAGGAGTTGCGGACGGGGATCGCGTCGCCTTCGTCGAAGGCCGGGCTCGTCAGATCGAACGCCATGGAAGTCTCCTTTCCGGGGGAGGGAGCCCCCGCGGTGTCGTCGCTCGCCGCCGCCGGGGCGCCCGCGTCCCTCTCGGATCCGCAGAAGAGCAGAGTGGTCGCGAACGCCAGGGTTAGCCGCCGCATGGTCGCCTCCGTCTCCACGTTCTAGAACGGGTGATCGCCCGCGTCCCCCGACCATACTGGCGCGCCAGCCCGGCGTCCGCCAGCGAGATCGGGGCGTGGGCGCCAGGGGATTGACTTTTCGGTCTACTGTGGTCCATGATTTAGCCATGACTAAATCCTGGCCTCGGCTTCTCGTCTGTCTCCCGCTCCTGCTGTACGGACCGCGCGCCTTCGCCCAGCCGGCGGCGCTGATCACCGACCGGCCGGACTTCACCGAGAGCGCGGCCTCGGTGGAGCCGGGCCACGTGCAGATCGAGGCGGGAACGACCTTCTCGGATACCGACCCCGGCGACGAATCGACGGTGGGAGAGCTCCTGGCGCGGATCGGGCTCGTCCCGGGCGTGGAGCTCCGCGTCGGCGTCCCGTCCTGGATCCGAGCCGGCGGACTCGACGGGTTCGACGACGGGTTCCTGGGCGGGAAAGGGGAGATCCCTGCGGGAGCGGGCTGGGAGGCCGCGGTCCTGGCGGGAACGACGGTCCCGATCGGAGACGGAGACGTCGCCGCCGACGCCTGGCAGCCCGAGGTCGTTCTGGCTTTCGCCCGAGACCTGGCCGAGGGCGCCGGTTTGGGATTGAACGTCGGATGGGGCCGGCCGGTGGAGGACGGCGACCGGTTCGACGAGTTCCGCGGCAGTGCCGCCGTCGGTCTCGACCTCGGTGGCGGCTGGGGAGCCTTCGGGGAGACGTTCGGGTTCGTCGCCGACGAGGCGGGCCCCGCCTTCGTGGACGGCGGGGTGACGCGGCTCTTCGGCCCCGATTTCCAGCTCGACGCCCGCGTCGGCGCGGGTCTGTTCCAGGCCGCCGGCGAGTGGTTCATCGGAATCGGCTTCGCTCGCCGCTGGTGAGTCGCCGGCACGACGCCGACGCCGGCGGTCCTTCCGAGTTGCTCGAGGCCAAGGCGGCGCTCCGAGAGCGGGTCTGGAGCGCGCTGAAGGACGCCGACGCCGACCGCTTCCCCGGCGCCGAAGGCCGGATCCCCAACTTCATCGGCGCCGAGGATGCCGCCGAGCGGCTTCGCGGGCTCGGGATCTGGGGGCAAGCCGCCACGCTCAAGGCCAATCCCGACAGCCCGCAGTGGCCGGTCCGCCAGCGCGCGCTCGAGGACGGCAAGAGGGTCTACATGGCGGTTCCGAGGCTCGCCGACCCGCGGCCGTTCTTCCTGCTGCACCCCGAGCGGATCGAGCAGTCGCCGCGGAAAGCGTCGTCGATCAAGGGGGCCGGCCGGGAGGGCCGGCCGGTGGAGATGGACGCCCTGGAACCGGTCGATCTGGTGGTGGTGGGCTCGGTCGCCGTCTCCGAGGACGGGGCGCGCCTCGGCAAGGGCGGCGGCTTCAGCGACCTCGAGTTCGCGCTCGCCCGGGAGGCCGGCCTGATCGGCGCCGACACCGTCGTCGCCACCACCGTCCACGAGGTCCAGCTCGTCGATCCCGGCCAGATCCCGATGGCCGACCACGACGTCCCGCTCGACTGGATCGTCACCCCCGACCGGGCGGTCCGGTGCCAGGAACGGCACGCCCGCTCCGGAGGAATCCGGTGGGACGCGCTCACCGAGGAGAAGATCGCAGCGATCCCGCTGCTCGCGCGGATCCGCGGAGGCTGAGCGATCCGAAACGCGAAGGGCCCGCGATCACTCGCGGACCCTCGCAGTCAAGCTCGGGACGGGGACGCGCCTCTGTCCGTGCGCAGGAGCAGCCCCGGGAGTCGGGCGCAGCACGCCATCACCCAGGTGATCGCCGCCTCGTCGTATTCGTCGCCCGATCGGTAGGTCACGAAGAGGTCGTGGATCGTGCGGACGCGAGCGGGCCACTCGCCGACCGACTGCAGGCCGATCGAGACGCCGTAGTTGGTGAACGCGAACCTCGTGTCGCGCATGCGGGGGTGGCGGCAGACGTAACCGGGAGGGTCGATCCACATCCGCTCGAGCTGGTTCAACGAGCGGACGCGCTGGAGGACGGCCCACCGCTCGGCGGGGAAGAAGTGGGTCATCCAGAGCATCATCCCCAGTCCGAGGTCCTGGTCGAGATGGAGGGACTTGAACGTCTCCCCGACCAGCTCCTCCATCTCCCCGATCTCGTGAGCGAGGGCGTGGGAGTCGAGGAGACGGTAGACGACGAGTCCGTGAAAGGGGTCGAGCGCGCCGAAGCCGTACCCGGAATAGGGGCCGCTCAGGTCCTCGCGCATCTTCCACAGCACCCCGCGACCGGGGATCACGAAGGCGGGATGGATCTCCTCGACCAGCTCCACCGCCCGTTCGCGATAGCGGGGATCCTCCTCGCCCAGCCGGTGGAGCGCGAACAGCCACATGGCGAGGTAGTGGAAGTACTGGCCGTCCCGATCGGCGGCCTCGCCGATCCGGATGCCGCGTTCGCGGCCGAGGACGCGCTCCACCTCGGCCACCACCCGCTCCGCTTCGGCGAGCCAGCGCTCTTCGCCCGTCTCCCTGTGGAGGGAGAGGAGGAGGACGACGCCGAAGGCGTCGGTCCACAGGTACCGCGGCCCGTTCGGCCAGATCCTCCGCTCCCGCATCCACTCCAGCCGCTCCAGAACCCAGTCGATCTCGTGGACGGGAAGAGCGCGGTCCTTTTCGGTGGTGGCGCCGATGTCCATCGCGATCAGAGGCCGAACGGGTAGGTGTCGGGCGCGCCCTGGAGCTCCACGGTATCGAGCGGGGCGACCGCTTCGGACACATCGAACCAGATCCACTCGTCGAACTGGCGCGGGAGCTCGACCTGAACATAGTGGCTCATGAGCTCGGTTTCGGGGCGGTAGATGACGCCGATCATCCGCTCGAGCCTGGGCTCGGAGAGCTCGTCGCGGAGACGGGATCCGGCGTGCCGGAGGGGCAGGAGGAACGCGGCCGCCCCGGCGTCGTGGCAGAGCCGCTCGTAGGAGCGCTCGTTCGACGGCCGGACGGTCTTGATTTCCATCGGGCCGTCCCACTCGCTGGCGGCGGCGACGGTGCCGGAGTGGGTCCCGAAGCCGACGAGGTACGCCGCCTCGCCCCACTCCTCGCGGGAGAGCCGGCCGAGGTTGGTCTGTCCGCGGCCGCCCATCTCGGTCGCGGCGGCGTCGCCGAGGTGGGAGTTGTGCGCCCAGATTACCGCCCGGGCCCCCGGAGCGCGATGCTCCAGGAGGAGCTTCAGGGTCTCGAACATATGAGTGTCCCGGAGGTTCCAGGAGCCCTCCCCACCGTAGTACATCGACCGGTAGTACCGCTCGGCATTGGCCACCAGCCGCGCGTTCTGTACCGCGTCGTGGAAGCGCGTGCCGTCGCGCCGCATGTACTCGAGCCGGCGGTCGAGGAGATCCTGAAGCATGGCCACGACCTCGCCCTCGCAGTCCTGGTGGCGGCCGGTCAGGACCGCGCGGCCGTACACCGCGGGATCGCTCTCCCACGGCGAGAGGCAGCCGTAGCGCTCGCGGGCCACCCGCGCGGCCTCGGGATCGACCTCGTCGAGATACCGCAGGACGCGATCGATCGAGGTGTGGAGGCTGTAGAGGTCGAGGCCGTAGAAGCCGACCCGCTCGCCCTCGGCGACGTCGGCGTTTCGCTCGTGCATCCAGTCGACCAGCTCCCTGAACTCCTCGTTGCGCCACATCCAGGTGGGGAAGCGGCTGAACGCCGTCCACTCCGAAGGCGGCGCGTCGACGTGGCGGACGTAGTGGTCGATCCGCGAGGCGTCCGGCCAGTCGGCCTCGGCGGCGACGATCGTGAAGCCGGCGCGCTCGACGAGCTCCCGGGTGATCCGGGCGCGCATGCGGTAGAACTCCGAGGTCCCGTGCGTCGCCTCGCCGAGCAGCACCACGCGGGCGTCGCCGATCCGCTCGAGGAGCCCGTCGAGGCTGGCGCCTTCGATCGAATCGAAGGCCTCGGCGGCCGCGGCGATCCGCTCCGGGAGCGTGGCGGGAGCCTCCGGGGTGGCGCGGCGCGCGCGGGGCGCGGTCGAACCGGGGCTTCGATCCTCCCACCCCTCCTCGCCGATCAGCGGCACGAAACGGACTCCGCCGAGCTCCTCGCGGCGCCACTCGTCCTCGCCGACCCGGCTGATCCGCACGAGCTCCTGGAGGCGCGGCGTGGGGCCGATCGGCATCACGAGCCGGCCCCCCACGGCCAGTTGCTCGCGCAGCGACTCCGGAACATCGGGGCCCCCCGCGGCGGCGACGATCGCGTCGTAGGGCGCGTGCTCGGGCCATCCTTTCGTTCCGTCGCCGTTGAGGACCCGGACGTCGTGGTAGCCGACCGCCTCGAGCCGCTTGCGGGCCCAATCGGCGAGCGCGGCGTGGCGCTCGACCGTGTACACTTCGGCGGCGACCCGGGAGAGCACCGCCGCCGCGTACCCCGAACCGGTGCCGACCTCCAGGACCCGGTCCTCGGATCCGAGCTCGAGTGCCTCGGCCATCAACGCCACGATGTAGGGTTGGGAGATCGTCTGGGATTCGGCGATCGGAAGCGGGCTGTCGCGGTAGGCGAACTCCGCCATCTCCTTGGGCACGAACGCCTCCCGGGGCACCTCTCGCATGGCGTCCAGCACGGCCCGATCGCGGACGCCGCGAGCGGCGATCTGGGTCTCGACCATCCGCCGCCGCTCCGCCTCCCTCGCCGAGCGGTCGGCTCGGATCCCGGTGAGGTTCCTCGCCGCCATCTCCCTTGATTCGTACCCCCCGCCGCGGGCGCATGCCGTCGGCTGTCTTACGACGTTTCGGTCGGGGGTGGTGCCCCGGCCGTGCCCGCCCCGCCCTCAGAATCCGAAGACCGCCCCATGCGGCTTGGCCGCCCCGGTGACGCCGTGCGGCCATTCGCTGCGATCGAACGAGACGCCCGGCCGACCGGCGCCGGGGTCGCGGAACGCCTCGTCGAGCGCGAGCTCGCCCGTCTCCGGATCGATGGTGGCCAGGAAGATCCTCCGCTCGCCGTCCCCGCGGTCGGTGATCACGATCCGCTGCCCGTGTCCGTCGAGCGCGAGCCAGTGCGGGAAGTTGCGGCCCCCCAGCGTGAGCCGATCGACCTCCCTCGGGGCCGCGGGATCCGAAACGTCGAGCGTCACCACCGCGTGGGCGGAGGGAACCGACTGGATCCACCACCGCCCGAGCACGACCGGGAGCGCGCAGCCGCCGCCGTCGAAGCCGTGGACGAACTCCGCCGACGGCGCCTCGCCCCCCAGCCCAGTCACCCGGTAGAGCCCGCACGTGAACGTCGCCACCAGGACGGTCTCGCCGTCCTCCAGGAGCCGCGGCTCGCCGGGCTGCTGGTTCTCGTATCCCTTCGGTCCCGCCGGCAGGCGGATCGTCGCCACCGGCGCGAGGTCGGAGAGGCGCCAGACCTGGATGGTGTCCGTCCGGCCGCGCCGGCCGCCTCGCATGCCGATGTCCTCCCCCATGTCGTAGTTCGTCGTCACGACCCGGTCGAGCGCGGGGACGATCGCCAGGCTGTAGGGCCTGAGCAGCGCCCCGCCGGGTGCGGAGGCGTCGGCCGCGCTGGCGGTGGCGACGACCCCGCCGCCGTCGCCGATCCGGGCCAGGCCTCCGGGATCGACGTTCCGCCCGCCGCGGCCCTGGAACGTCGCCAGGACGTCACCGCCGGGAAGCCGCTCGTAGGAGTGGGGGTGAGTCAGCGAATCCACGGCTCGAAACGACCCCAGAAGCCGCGGCTCGCGCGGGTCGGAGAGGTCGAAGCGGTAGGTGATGCCGGCTCGGAAGCCATTGGCGAACAGCGTCCGGCTCTCGGGCATCCGGTGCTCGGTGTGGTGCGGCATGGTGCCGCGATCCTCGACCGGCAGCGTGGTCACCACCCGGCCGTAGTCGGGCGACCCGCGGTCGGCGTCGAGCACGGCGAGGAAGTCGGGGTCGGAGCGATCGAGATCGCCGGCCCACACGAAGAGCCAGCCGGCGGGATCGGAGGCCGCCGATCCGGAACCGGGCGGTTCGGCTGCGCGGTCGGGTCGGTCGGCGCGCGTGTCGGCCGGTTCCCCCGGCGAGCAGGCGGTCAGCAGGCAGAGCCCCAGCATCAACCCGCTGGCCCACCGGCGGGCGCGGCGTAACATGGACGGGCGAGTCTCGGCCACGGAGCCCAAGATGGAGGGAAGATGAACGTTCCGCACGTCTCCGCTCTCGTGCTGGCCCTCCTCGCCTATCTCCCGGCCGGCTGCGACGGCGACGGCGACGCCACGACGCCGCCCGACCCGGGAAACGGCGGTGGCGAGGGGGTCCGCCTCGAGCGGATCGCGGCGGGGCTCGACTTCCCGCTCCACGTCGCCTCTCCGAGGGGGGATCCGCGCCTGTTCATCGTGGAGAAGAGCGGCCGGGTCCTGGTCTGGAAGGACGGCGATATCCTCGAGGAGCCGTTCCTCGATCTCTCCGGACAGGTTTCGGGAGGCTCCGAGCAGGGTCTGCTCTCCATCGCCTTCCACCCCGACTACGGCTCGAACGGGCGGTTCTTCGTCGACCACACCGACCCCGGCGGCGACACCCGGGTCGTCGAGTACCGGGTCTCGGCCGACCCCGATCGCGCCGATCCCGCCTCGGCGAGGACGGTCCTGACCGTCGACCAGCCGTTCTCCAACCACAACGGCGGGCTCGTGGTCTTCGGACCCGACGGGATGCTGTACGTCGGCCTCGGCGACGGCGGATCGGGCGGGGACCCGCAAGAGAACGGGCAGGACCGGGGGACGCTGCTGGGGTCGATCCTCCGGATCGACGTCGATGGCGGCGACCCCTACGGGATTCCCCCCGACAACCCGTTCGTCGGAGAGGCCGGGGCCCGCGGCGAGATCTGGGCGTGGGGGCTCCGCAACCCCTGGCGGTTCGCCTTCGACCGTCAGACCGGCGACCTCTACATCGCCGACGTCGGGCAGAATCGCTTCGAGGAGGTCAACGCGGTCGCCGGCGCGGGCGAAGGTCTCAACTACGGCTGGGACGTCATGGAGGGGAACGCCTGCTTCGAGCCTCGCGAGGGATGCGACCGGAGCGGGCTCACGCCGCCGGCCGTGGTCTACGGTCACGACGACGGGTGCAGCGTGACCGGCGGCCACGTCTACCGGGGGAGCGCGATCCCGTCGCTGCGGGGCACGTACTTCTATTCCGACTTCTGCAGCGGCTTCGTCCGCAGCTTCCGCTTCGCCGGCGGCGCGGCGACGGAGGAGCGGCGGTGGCCGGAGCTCGAGCCCTCCGACGGCCAGGTCTCGTCGTTCGGCGAGGACTCCGAGGGCGAGCTCTACCTCGCCACCGCCGCCGGCTCGGTCTACCGGATCGTCCCGCGCTGAGCGGGAGCCGGAGCGAAGGGAGGCGACGGCGTGGAGTGGGGGACCGGGATCCGGCTGGTGGTGGGCTTCCTGCTCGTTCTGGTCAACGCCTTCTTCGTGGCCAGCGAGTTCGCTCTCACCCGGGCCCGTCAGCTTCCGCGGGAGGCGTTCACGGGCTCGAAGGGACTCGAGCGCGCCTGGGAGATGACCGAGCGGCTCGAGATCTACCTGACCAGCTGCCAGCTCGGGATCACCAGCAGCAGCATCCTCCTGGGCGTGGTCGCGGAGCCGGCCGTCACCCGGCTCCTCGAGCCGCTCCTCGGGGGTCTGGAGCTCTCGACCGGCTCGCGGCACGTGATCGCGGTCGTGGCCGCCGTCGTGGCGATCAACCTGGTGCACAAGGTGTGGGGCGAGCAGGCTCCCACCTACGTGGGGGTGGAGCGACCGCGGGCGGTGGCGCGGCGCCTGGCGTCGGGGCTGTACTGGTGGACCCGGGTCATGTATCCGCTCATCATCGCGGGCGACGGGCTGGCGAAGTGGACGCTGCGGTTGTTCGGCGTCGAGATCCGCCGCTCGTGGACGCGGGAGGAAGGCGGGGCCGAAGAGCCGATCGAGAGCTATGGGCAGCTCCAGCGCGAGATGCGCGAACTCCTCGCGCGCGGGAAGGTCTCCAGGGACCGTCGGGACGAGGTCCTGGCGGCGCTTGAAATCGGCGAGCGTCCGATCTCGGAGATCATGGTGCCGCGCGAGGAGATCGTGGCGCTCCGGGTGGACCGACCGTTCGAGCGGAACCTCGAGGTCCTCGCCGAGCGGCATCACGGCCGCTTCCCGTTGGTCGGGGACGCGCTCGAGGCGTACCGGGGGGTGATCTACGTGCCGGGGCTGTTCGCCCGGCTCGACGATCTGCGGTCCGGCGAGGTCTCGCTGGAGACGCTCGCGGCGGAGCCGATGCGACTCGACGCCGACACCTCGATCGCGGAGGCGATCGACCGCTTCCAGGAGCAGGGCCAGGAGATGGCGCTGGTGTTCGAGGACGGGCGCGTGGTGGGACTCCTGACCTCCACCGACGCGTTCGAAGCGATCACCGGAGAGATGGAGGATCCGCTGGATCTCGAGAGGGACGGGAGGGGATGAAGGGCCCGAAGACGATGGCCAGGGGCGTCTGGCGGATCATCCTCGAGGCGCGGGAGGACAACCTGACCGGCGAGTCGGCCAAAGTCGCCTATTACTTCTTCCTGTCGATCTGGCCGCTGTTCCTGGGGCTGTTCGCCTTCACCGGCATCTTCGGCGGTCAGCCGGCGTTCGAGTGGATCATGAACTGGGTGACGACGCTCCTCCCCGAGGAGCCCACCCGCTTCCTGGAGCAGTACGTCAGCGAGCTCACCACCGAGAGTCGTCCCGACATGCTGTCGGTGGGGATCCTGCTGACGTTCTGGTCGGGGTCGAACATCTTCGCCGCGCTGACCGACGGGCTCAACACCATGTACGACATCGGCGAGGGGCGCACCTGGTGGAAGCGCCGGGCGATGGCGATCGGGCTGCTGCTGGTCGCCTCCGTCCTGCTGACGGCCGGGGCGGCGTCCATCCTGGCCGGCCACGAGATCATCGCCGGGCTGGGTCTGGCGTCGGTCTACAACTGGCTCCGCTGGCCGATGGCGTTCCTGTTCCTGACCGCGCTGCTGTGGCTGGTCTACTACTACCTGCCGGACCGGGACCAGGGGATGTCGCTGAAGTACGTGTCCGTCGGGGCGGTGGTGGGATCGTCGCTGTGGGTGCTGACCACCACCGCGTTCCGGCTCTACGTGTCGAACTGGGGGTCCTACAGCCGGACCTACGGCCTGGTGGGTGGAATGATCGTGATCCTGATCTGGCTGTACCTGACCGCGCTGACGATCCTGTTCGGAGGGGAGGTGGCGGTCTCGCTCGAGCAGAAGATCCATCTGGAGGAGGAAGGCCGAGATCCGGGACAGACGTGAATCGCAGCAGGGAGGAAGAATGGCCGACGAGACGATCATCACCCCGCGCGAGAACGGCCCCTACCACGTGAAGGGCCCCTTCAAGGTCGTGCTGAGCGACGGCACCGAGCTCGAAGTGGAGGACCAGGCGTGGCTGTGCCGGTGCGGGGACTCGGGGACCAAGCCCTTCTGCGACGGCACCCACTCGAAATCGGGGTTCGTCTGCGACAATGCGGAGATGCGTCCGAGCGAGGGGTAGGGGCCGCGACCCGACCGCCATCCCCGGCCGGGTTCCGGCGCGGGGCTGCTAACCGCTGCGCGCCGCCAGGGCGTCCCGGTACACCCCCTCGACCGCCTCGGCGGCGACGTCGACGCCGAATCGGTCGAGAGCTTCCCGGGCGGCGGCGGCGAGACGCTCCGCCAAGGGCGGGCTCTCGAGCAGCCGCTCGACGGCGTCGGCGAGGTCGCGGCGGGCGCGGTCGGAGAGCGCGGCGCCGTTCCGGGCCAGCGTGTCGAGCACGCGGCGCTGCGGGGAGAGGACACGGCGGAGCAGGGCGACGTCTCGCCGGAGGGCGTGGATGTCGGGCAGCACGGACGGGTCGCCCTCGACCGCTTCGTCCTCGAGGTCGAGGATCTGCCGGTCGAGGTCGTCGAGGATCGGGAGGTAGCGCTCCCCGACGAACTCGACGATCCGTCCGGCCAGGTGCCCGGGATCGTCGAGGGCGAAGGTCGTCCGGAGGATCCGCTGGGAGATGTGATCGATGCTCGGAACGCTCTCGCGGTGCGACG